>JACQAW010000002.1 GCA_016194725.1 Deltaproteobacteria bacterium | reverse complement strand
GTGCGTGGGGCTTTTCTAACCTCTCAGGCGGTGTTGAGGCCCATGATGAAAGCCAGGCGGGGAAGCATCATCTTCATCAGCTCGGTTATCGGTCAGATGGGCAACGCTGGCCAGACCGCTTATTCAGCCACCAAGGCGGCTCTGCTGGGAATGACCAAGAGCCTGGCCCGCGAAGTGGGCTCAAGGGGCATCAGGGTCAATGCGATAACCCCCGGGTTCATCAAAACCGATATGACTTCTGCATTGCCTGACCAAAATAAAGAGGGTATCCTCGCGCAAATTCCTTTAGGCACCTTGGGCGAACCAGAAGACATTGCCAAAGCAGTGGCGTTTTTGGCAAGTCCTGCGTCGAAGTATGTGACAGGCCAAGTGCTCGCCGTAAACGGCGGGCTTTACATGTAAAATTTTTTATTGGGAGGACCTCATGAACGTTGAAGAAAGAGTCAGAAACATCATCTGTGACCAGTTGGCCGTGGAACCCGAAAAGGTAACGCTGACCGCCAGCTTCATCGATGACCTCGGTGCCGACAGCCTCGACATCGTCGAGCTGGTCATGACCATGGAAGAAGAATTCGACCTCGATATTCCAGACGAAGATGCCGAAAAGATGAAAACCGTCGGCGACGTCATCAAGTACATCGCTGGAAAGTCTTCGGCGTCGAACTGATATCACGAGTATGATGAGACGCGTAGTCGTCACGGGCATTGGGCTCGTGACCCCAGTCGGAAATGACGCTCCCACAACCTGGGCTTCCCTCATCGAGGGCAAGAACGGGGTGGGTACGATTACGCGCTTTGATGCAAGTAAACTGTCCTGCCAAATCGCCGCCGAGGTAAAGGCTTTTCGTTCTGAGAAATACATCTCGTCAAAAGATGTCCGCAAAATGGGCCTTTTTATCCAGTACGGCGTTCATGCCAGCCTGGAAGCTCTGAATGATGCGGGTATGGGCGGACGAATTGGCGAAGGGGCCAACGCGCACATCAATCCCAAAAGGGTTGGCGTCAGCATCGCTGCCGGCATGGGTGGCCTGCCCGAAATTCAAGCCACTGACCGCGACCTGTTCGCGCGTGAGAAGAAGATCACCAGTCCATTTTTCATTCCCATGATTATCCCGAATCTGGCCAGCGGGCATGTCAGCATCATCGCGAATGCCCAGGGTCCCAATACCTGTATCGCCACGGCCTGTGCCAGTTCCGCGCACTCCGTGGGCGAAAGCATGCGCCTGATTCAATATGACAAAGCCGATGTCATGGTGGCCGGCGGTGCCGAAGCGGTGATCTGCGAACTTGGTGTCGCTGCCTTTGCCTCGATGAAAGCCTTGTCGACCCGCAATGACGATCCAGCCCATGCATCGCGCCCCTACGACCAGGACCGCGACGGCTTTATTCTGGGCGAAGGGTCAGGCGTGCTGATCCTGGAAGAATACGAGCACGCCCGCAAACGCGGTGCTCGAATTTATGCCGAGGTCCTGGGCTACGGGTTGAACTGCGACGCCTATCACATCACCACCCCCGCCCCCGAAGGCGCTGGCGCGCAGGAATGCATGCGCCTTTCGCTCGAGGACGCAAAAATTTCAGCCGCTGACGTGGGTTATGTCAACACGCACGGCACCTCGACCTCGGCCGGCGACTGCCTTGAAGCAACCGCGGTGGCCACGGTCTTTGGCGCAGCCAAAAACCTCAATATCAGCTCGACCAAAAGCATGACCGGGCATCTGCTGGGTGCGGCAGGCGGAATCGAAGCGGCTTTTTCAACGCTTTCTCTCTTCCACGGCATCATTCCCCCTACGATCAACCTCGTAAAAATGGACGAAGTCTCAGCGGCAACCGGCTTGAATTTCACGGCTCATCACGCCGTGAAAAAGAATTATAAATACGCCCTTTCAAATTCATTCGGATTCGGTGGCACCAACGCGAGCCTGGTTTTCGGGCGGGTTTGACCGACAAACGGAGGCTCAGACAGACCATGACCGCCAAACGCAAACTTGCCATTGCCAGTGACCACGCCGGGTTTATCCTCAAAGAGTTCCTGAAATCCAACCTGTCCGATGTTGAGTGGATCGATAAAGGCCCCGCATCGACTGACCGGGTGGACTATCCCGACTATGCGGTTAAGGTCGCCAGCGCCGTGGTCGATGGCACGGTTGAGCTGGGGGTTCTGGTCTGCGGCTCCGGGATTGGCATGTGCATCTCTGCCAACAAGATTAACGGCATACGGGCGGCTGTCGTGGAATCAGAAACCAGTGCCCGCCTTTCACGGGCGCACAACGACGCCAACGTCCTGTGCATAGGCGCTCGCTTAATCGCGCCCGATTATGCTAAAGACATCGTACAAACCTGGCTTAAAACACCCTTCGAAGGCGGCCGCCACGCGGACCGCGTCCGAAAAATCACAAATTTAGAGAAGAAATAGGAGATATTCCCGATGCCTAAGCTTCAAAATCTGGGAAAACTTGAATCTGCTGATCCTGAGGTCGCCGCCTCGATCGTGCGCGAAAACACGCGCCAACATGAGCGCCTGGAGCTGATCGCCTCTGAAAATTACGTCTCCAGCGCCGTGCTCGAAGCCCAAGGCAGCATTCTGACCAACAAGTACGCAGAGGGATACCCCGGCAAGCGCTACTACGGCGGCTGCGAATTCGTCGACGAAATCGAATGCCTGGCCATCAAACGCGTCATGCAGCTGTTCGGCGCCGAAGCCGCCAACGTACAGCCGCACAGCGGTTCGCAGGCCAACATGGCCACCTATCTGGCATTTCTCAAGCCGGGCGACAAGATCCTGGGCATGAACCTGTCGCACGGCGGGCACCTGACTCATGGCAGCTCGGTCAACTTTTCGGGCAGGCTTTTTCAACCTGTCTTCTACGGCGTGAAGAAAGAAACCGGGCGCATCGATTACAACGAGCTGCGCGACACCGCTCTCAAGGAAAAACCTCAGGCCATCATCGCCGGGGCCAGTGCCTACTCGCGCACGCTGGACTTCGAAAAATTTGCCTCGATTGCCAAAGAAGTGGGCGCCAAGCTGGTCGTCGACATGGCCCATATCGCGGGCCTGGTCGCCACGGGTTTGCACCCCAGCCCCGTGCCGCATGCGCATTATGTGACGTCGACCACCCACAAAACCCTGCGTGGCCCGCGTGGGGGCCTGATCTTGTGCAAGGAAGCCGATCTCAAGACGATCAACAGCCAGATCTTTCCAGGCATTCAGGGCGGCCCGCTCATGCACGTCATCGCCGGCAAGGCCGTGGCCTTTGGCGAAGCGCTCAAGCCCTCGTTCAAGACCTACTGCGAACGCGTCGTGAAAAACGCGCACCGCATGGCCGAAACGCTGGTGGGCAAGGGCTATCATCTCGTCTCGGGCGGTACCGACAATCATCTGGTGCTGGTCGATCTTTCCAACCGCGACATCACGGGCAAGGAAGCCGAGCACGTTCTTGAACTGGCCGGCATCACGGTTAATAAGAACACCGTGCCCTTTGAAACCAAGAGCCCCTTTATCACCAGCGGTATTCGAATCGGAGTGCCCGCCATCACAACCCGCGGCCTGAATGAAAAAGAGGTCGAGCAGGTGGCCCTTTGGATCGACGAGGCGCTCACCCATCGTGAAAACGAAGCGCGGCTGGCCCAGATTTCGGGGCGCGTGCGCGAGCTGTGCCTGGGTTTTCCGCTGTTTAAGGAATAATAAGAGGTACCGTTGTTTTGAGATGCCCCTACTGCTCCACCATGGACAACAAAGTCATCGACTCGCGAATCAGCCAGACGGGCGACATTACGCGCAGGCGTCGGGAGTGTTTGCAGTGCGAAGGCCGTTTCACGACTTATGAACGGGTTGAAGCCGTCATGCCCATGGTCATCAAAAAGGATGGCCGTCGCGAGCCATTCGAACGCGACAAGATTTTCAGTGGCATTCAAAAGGCCACCGAAAAAAGGCCCATCACCACGGCGCAGGTTGAAAAGGCCGTACACGATATCGAACGCCGCATTGCCGCTTTCAGTGTCAAAGAGCTGCCTTCGCGCACGGTGCCCGAGGCCGGCAGCGCCCAGGCTCATTTCAAACACACCGAGTTCGACCTTTTCTGCGACAATTTCGCTGAAAAGCCGGACGAATTTGCCTGGGAACTCATCGAAGGCACGGGGCAAAACATTCCCCAGCTCGACGAAGCGATCGGCAAACTCTCGACCAATTGGCGCCTGGAACGCATGCCCCGCGTTGATTTGACCATTATTCGCCTGGCTTCCTTCGAAATCGTGCACCGATCTGACATTCCCAAGACCGTCACCATCAACGAGGCCATCGAGCTGGCCAAGCGTTTCGGGGCGGAAGACTCTGCTGCATTCGTAAACGGGCTTCTGGACAAGTTCACCAAGGCTTCTTAAACTGGAAGCATGACGGTGGAATCTGAAAATCAGCCCCCCTTGCGCAACGCGGCTCTGAGAAGCGCCGATGAGGTCCTGCTCGACTCCGAACTGCCCAGCCTGCTGGTCTGTTCGATTTTTGAAGACCAGCGCCCGCTGAAAGGCGTAGCCGGCGCCCTGGACTGGCGCCTGAAAGGTTTTCTTTCCCGCTTTGTCATGAACGGCCATATCACTGGCGCGCACGACGAGTTCGTCTACGTGCCCATCAAACATCAAGGCGACGTCCGCCACCTCATGCTCGTGGGACTGGGCGCTGAAAGAGGACGACGCCAGTCCGAGGTCATGCTGGCGAATCTAGCGCAAAGAGTTTGCGCCATGAATTTCAAACGAGTGGCCGTGAGCCGTTCGAGTTTCCCGTTCCTGGATGAAAGTCGAATAAAAAAGGCGCTCAAAGGCGTCGAAGTGGAGATCACGCAATGAAGAAGTGGAATGACCTGGCCTCGCTGGGCTTGCTCGACGACGTCACCGACAACGCGCCGCCCGCCCGCGCCTGGGAAGAGCTGACCCGCACGGCCACCAAATCCCCACCCGCGCCAAAGATTATCCAGCCCACTGTCGCCAAAGCCATCCCCCGGCAGGCCGCCAAGGTTCCCGCCGAACGGCGCGTCTTCAGTAGCACTCCAACGCTTCGTCAGATGATGCACGACTACAACCGCCGCACCTCGACCCATTCGCCCATCAAGGCGCTGGCGCCCGACGAAAGCGACTACGAGTTCAGCTTTGAGAAGGTGGATCAGTTTCAATTTCCCAACATTCCCGGAAAGATATTGAGACCGTCGCGATCTGGCGATGTTGACACCTGACCTCCTCCAGCAGCGCCTGAAAGATTGGACCGCCGAATTCAGCTCGGCTAGCCGTGCAACAGCTCCCTCACCCATTGATCTCTACCAACGCACGTTTGGGTTGATTCACACTCTAAAGGCTTCAATACAACTGAGCGAAGACACCGCCATTCAAGGACTCCATGACACGGCCCTGGGCTCGGATGAAATTCTGGTCAAGCTTGCGTATGGCGAATTCGAGCTTGCCCCGAGCGCCAACGCAAATCTTCACAAGCTGGTAGCCGCCCTGGACGCGCTGGAGCCCCTCGAAGTTTTCCTGAAAACCGCGCTGCCCGCTGCCGTGAGTCTTCGGGAAGCGTCCGTCCCGCTGCTCGAGCTTCCATTTGCCTGGGACGCACTTTCGCGCGCGCGCGCGCGCAGCTGCACGAAACACGGCTATCGATTTTTTCAGCGTCAGGACTCGATTACGCTGGCCTCATTGCCCTCGGTCGATGCCGCCACAAATCGCGAAATCGGCTCGCTTGGCGGCATCGTGGTCGTACGCAAGCTTGACCCGGGTCAAGCGGTGGGTACGGATTTGATGTTAAGTTCAAACGTCATCGTCGCGATTCCCAGCGGTAGTGCAGCGCCTGCCCCACCCTGGCAGCCCGTCCGGCTATAAACGCTGTTAGAGTTCCATCCAGTTCTGCGCGATGCCCACATTCACATCCAGCGGCACCGCGAGCTTGGCCACGCCCTCCATATCCTTGGTCAGGCAGGCTGCCGCCTCTTTGGACTGCGCCTTGGGAACATCGAGCAGCAGCTCATCGTGCACTTGCAGCACGAGCTTGCAACCCATGCGACGGCATGACTCGTCCGCCTTAATCATCGCGATCTTGATAATGTCCGCCGCCGTGCCTTGCACCGGCGTGTTCATCGCCATGCGTTCCGCGTTGTTGCGAACAGCCGCGTTGCGGTTTTCGATATCCTTGAGCGGACGCTTGCGGCCAAACAACGTCTGCGCCACGCCGGTCTCGCGTGCATCCATGAGGCACTTGTCCATATACGCCTTCACGCCGCTATAGCGCCGAAAGTAAGCTTCGATGTACCGCTGGGCTTCAGTGCGACTGATATTGAGCTCCTGCGCCAGGCCGAAAGGGGTTTTGCCGTAAATCAAACCGAAGTTGATCGCCTTGGCCGCGCCACGTTGCTGATCGGTGACGGCCTCGGGCTTGACGTGAAAAATTTCGGCGGCCGTGGCGCGATGCACGTCCACGCGGGCATTGAATGCGTCGATCAGCGCACGGTCGCCACTCAGGTGCGCCACCAGCCGCAGCTCGATCTGCGAATAATCGGCGCCCACCAGCGCGTTACCTGGGCCTGCCACGAACGCGCGGCGAATCTTGTTGCCACTCTCGGTTTTGATGGGAATCTGCTGCACGTTAGGGTTGGAGCTCGAAAGCCTTCCCGTTTCGGCCACGGCCTGGTTGAAGCTCGTGTGCACGCGCCCATCTTTTTCGATCAACGTGGGAATAACGTCTGTATATGTTCCCTTGAGCTTGGCCAGCTCGCGAAAACGCACCATCAGCGCCGGCACCGCATGCAGGTGTGCCAGCTTCTGCAGCACCGTGATGTCGGTCGAAAAGCCCGTCTTGGTTTTGTGCTGGGGCGGCAAGCCCAGCTCGCCAAACAGCACCTGCGCCAGCTGCTTGGGCGAGTTCAGGTTCATGGGATGCCCGACCAGGTCAAAGATGTCATGCTCGATGGACTTCAGCTCGTGCCCGAACTCCTCAGAAAGTCTGCCCAGCACCTCGGTGTCGACGGCAACGCCATTCCACTCCATGTGCGCCAGCACCAGCGCGGTGGGCATCTCAATCTCGTGAAAAAGTTTTTCGACGTCGACGCGCTTCAACTCGGCCGCAAGAGGTTCATAAAGCCTGCAGGTCGACCAGGCATCAAGCCCGCCGTAGCGAGCGGCGTCGGTCAGCGGCACCAGCGAAAAATCGGGGCGCTCGCCCAGCACCTCCTTGAAGTCGCCCACCTGAGCATTCAGGTAACGCGCGGCCAGGGCGTCCAGGCCATGTTTTTCCTCGGGCTCGACCAGATAGTGCGCCAGCATGGTGTCAAACCACCCGCCCTTGGGCTTGGCGACTTCAAGGCCCTCAGCCAGCAAAACCTTGTAGTCGTATTTCAGATTTTGCGCGATAACCATTTTGTCGCGGATCAAGAGATCGAAGTCGGCGACCACTTTTTTCGACGAAACCTGGTCGTCCGTGCCTTCGCCCTGGTGGCGCACGGGAATGTAAAAAGCTTCTCGTCCGTCACCGCACAGGCTCATGCCCACCATCTCAATTTCGGTCGTGCGCTCGCCGCGCGTCTCGGTATCAAAGGCCAGCACGGGCTGCGAGGCAAGCTTCTCCAGACATTTGGCCCACTCGCGCTCGTTGCGCACAAGCACGATATCCGGCGATTGCGCGCCAACCGACACATGAATAACCTCTGCATGCTCAATCAGCAAATCGCGCCTGCGTCCCGGCTTCATCTTGGGCGCCGCGGCCAGCACCTTTTCAATGTCGCCATATTCATTGATCAGCTCGACCGCCGTCTTGGGCCCCACGCCCGGAATTCCCGGAATATTATCCGACGTGTCTCCAATCAGTCCCAGATAATCCGTCACCAGCCTGGGCTCGATGCCCAGCTTCTCTTTCACCTCGGCCGGCCCGTAGGTGATGTTCTTCATCGTATCCAGAACCTTCACCCGGTTGTCGACGAGCTGCATGAGGTCTTTGTCGCCGGTCACGATGGTGATGTCGCAGTCCTCGCACAAGCGCGCCAGCGTGGCGATCAGGTCGTCGGCTTCAAAACCCGGCTCGGCCAGCCTCACGATTCCGAGCGCCTCGGTCACGCGCTGAACCAGGTCAAACTGGGGAATCAGATCATCAGGCGGCGGCCCGCGATGGGCCTTGTAGTCCGGAAACAGCTCTTTGCGGAACGTGGGTTTCGGGGTGTCGAAAATACAGGCGATGTAATCGGGCTTATACTTGTCCATCACCCCCAGCAGCATGGTCGTATAGCCGTAAACCGCGTTGGTCGGCAGCCCCTTGGACGTGGAAAGGTTGCGAATGGCGAAAAACGCGCGAAAAATGAGCGAGCTGGCGTCGATCAGGAACAGCTTGGGGTGCTTTTTTGGCATGGGGATAATCCACACGATTTGCGTGGGTACGGCAAGGCAAAATCACCAGATTTGACGCGCAGCCGGCATTGGGTGTAAGACTCGCGCCCGGTCCGTAGGGGGAAGAAATGAAAGCACGTCAGCTCGTCCTTTTGGCTCTCTGTCTCACCAGCTCGGCGTTTGCCACCATTGGCGATCCCACGCAAGTTCCAGACATCATCGATGCCAATGCCATCAACCACGCAGTCAATCCCTGCGACGATTTTTATCAGTACGCCTGCGGTAAATGGCTGGGCGACCTGAGCATGCCTTCGGACAAATCCACCTATTACCACCAGTTCACCGCGCTCGACGACAAGACGCGCGAGACACTCAAGACGTTGATCGAAACCGCACCTAGTGGTAGCCGTCTGGGCCGCTTCTACATCTCCTGCATGAATGAATCATCAGCAGCGCAGTCGGGCCGCCAAACGCTCACCGACCGGTTTGCGAATATCGATTTGATTCAAAACAGTCAGCAGCTCGCCACCGCCGTTGCGCAGCTGCATCTGCTTGGCGCCAACGTGTTCTTCAATTTCGGCTCGGCTCAGGACTTAAACGATGCCACTCAGGTCATCGGCTTTGCCGCTCAGGGTGGCATGAGCCTGCCCGAGCGCGACTACTACTTGAAGACCGACGCCAAGTCGGTCGAGACCCGCAAGGAATTTGCCGCGCACGTGGCTAAAATGCTCGTCCTCACCGATACCAGTGGCGGGTACGGCACCCCTGCCGCCGATCAGGCCGCCGCGATTCTGGCCTTCGAAACCAAACTTGCGTCAGCCGCGTTCTCACTCGAAGACCAGGGCGACCCAAGCAAGATCAACCACCCCGTGGGCGCTGCCGGCCTCAAAGGGCTCGCACCCGCCTTTGACTGGGATGGCTATTTCGCGGCGCTCGGAACCTCTGCCCCGGCTGCCCTGAACGTCACCGAACCTGATTTCTACACCAACCTCAACACGGTGCTGGCCACGACCAGCCTGGACCAGCTCAAATCCTATCTCAAGTGGCAGGTCGTTAAACGTTCCGCAATGCTCATGGGCACCGCAACCGAGGAAGAATCGTTTCGTTTCTGGCAGGGCTATCTCGCGGGCAAAAAGCAGCTTGAACCGCGCTGGAAGCGTTGCACGAACATCGTAAGTAGCGATCTGGGCGACGAAGTCGGCAAGGCCTTCGTGGATACTATCAACGGCGCCTCTGATACGAAAAGACAAACTCGCACCTTGATCGAGACGATCAAAGGCATCTTTTCGGGCAACCTGGACTCGCTCACCTGGCTTGACTCGCCAACAGTCGCAGCCGCGCGCGAAAAACTTTCCCACGTCAACGACAAGGTCGCCTTTCCCGACAAATGGAAAGACTACTCGTCAGTCGAAATCAGCGACTCCACGTTGCTGCAAAACGACCTCAATGCGACACGATTTGAGTCGCGCCGCCAGCTGGCCAAAATCGGTCGCCCGGTCGATCGCACGGAATGGCAAATGCCGCCTTGGGAAATCAACGCCTACTACGACCCCTCGCTAAACGAGATCGTATTTCCCTATGGAATCTTGCAGTCCCCCGTCTTCAACCTGAAAGCCAGCGATGGCGCAAACATGGGCGCGCTTGGCGCGACCGTAGGCCACGAGCTCACTCATGGTTTTGACAACGACGGCAGCAAGTATGACGGCTTGGGCAACGTGAAGAGCTGGTGGCCAGATGAGATTCGCCGTGGCTTCGAGGAACGGGCGCAGTGCCTGATCGACCAGGCCAGCAAATATGAAGTCCTACCCGGCCTGTTCGTCAACGGCACGCGTACGCTCACCGAAAACATCGCCGATCAGGGCGGCACCAAGCTGGCCTACCTGGCCTACAAGCGCATGTCGGCGGGTCGGCCCGCCGCCGCGCCCGTGGCCGGGTTTGATGAAAATCAGCAGTACTTCGTCTCTTATGCCCAGTCGTGGTGCGCCAAACGCACGGACGAGTCGATGCGCCAGCAGCTGATCTCGAACACCCACCCGCCCGAAGAGTTTCGGGTGAACGGCGTGCTCATGAACATTCCGGCATTTGGCGAAACTTTCGGCTGCCGCGAGGGCAGCCGCATGGCCCCCAAGAATCGATGCGCGGTCTGGTGAGAGGCCCAAAGCCCCATTTTGACTCGTTGCATTAGACATGTTATATCCCCGGCAAAAGGGGTTTATCATGGTGTTTTCCGGCACGCGTTCGCGGCAGAGTTCTGCTCTTTTTCCTGTTCTGGTCCTGGCACTGGCCACGTTTGGCTGTAATGAAAAGGAAAAGGCAATTCAGCCAATGTTCGGTGATGGAGTGCTTTTCGTCGCGGTTCACGATGCCTCGGGCAAAGACGTGGGGGGAATCGGGCAAGTCACCTACGTTTCGCGTGGAAAAGCGAAGCCACGGAGCGACCAGGCTTCGTTTACGGGCACTCAGCCTGTTCCCGCCCACGTTCGTATCGCCGAGGACGATTTCGACCTCGGCACTCTGGCTCTGACCACCGCTGATGGTCACCCCGTGGTAGCACTCTCGAAAGAAGAGCTGGCTCACTGGCTGGCTGTTTCCCGAAAAGGCGTGCTGCTCGACGTTACCGTTGATCGTCGTGCGGGCGTCACCCCGCTCAAAACCTACTCATTCTCGATGCGCGCGACCCCGCCAGTGATCGCCAATCCAGTAACCACGTATCGCCCGCTGGCTGCTGTCATCAAGGACCCCAAAAGCGTACTCGAAGGCGATGACGTCTCAAGCGCTCTTACGCTGCTGCGTTTCGCCGCCACCGCGACCGATGACTACCACAAAGATCTGGCCGCGATTCTGGGCAAGTCGGATACCCTCGACACGAGCCATCTCGAGCTGCTGCTCGCGGCTTCGTATTTCACACTGGGCTCGTTGAACGAGATTTATACCTTTTATAAAGACAACGTCGTGCGCGCCAACGATCCGCTGGCCATTCGCTCGCGCGAAGACGCCGGCATATTGCTGCAAAGAGCGGCTGCGAACTTCGAGCTGGCAATTCGGCTTTCCCCCTTCGCTAACGCTTTGCTCGATGACGGCGTGGCCAAGCTCAGCGACCTGAATTTCGAGGGCGCCCTCAGGCTCCTGAACGCGCTGACACCCTTAAAAGATATCGAAGTCGGCACCAAAGCCTTTGCAGCCGTTTCCGACAAGATTCGCCTGAGCGGCATGCAGAAGCTCGAGCTGATGCGCCTGGCTTACACGAAACGCAACCCGGCTGCGGCTCGTAATCTTTTCCTGGCCTGGTTCAAAGCCGATGCACACAATTCCATTGAGCTGCTTGGCCAGCAGCTGGGCGGAGTGCCGGAGTGGTATCGCGGCTCCCTGATACTGGACATCGTCGACAGCATTCAAAAACTCTCGGGCCACGAGCTCGCGCTGCTCGTAAAGTGGACCAGCGGCAACGGCGGCCAAAGCGTGATCGCCAAAGGCGCGCCTTTGGTAGGAGCGGTGGCGACGACCGACCTCGTTTCCATGATGACCTACTCGTCAGTGCCAAAAGCCACGCTCGCGCTGTTTGCCGACAGAATCTCGGACCTGAATGCGCCCAACGCAGCTCTTATCGCAGCTCAGCTCGCAGGCGAGGACCGGACAAATTTCATATTCTCATTCTTGAGTCCCCTCAAGGAGATCTCGACTGACGACTTCGCCGTACTTGCGCGGCTTCTCGAGGGCGACCTGCGCGACAAGACGATTCTCGAATGGCTGCCGCGCATTACCGACCGTGACAGCATTCATGTCGCAAAGCTGTTTGGGCTGCTTTCACAAAACGCACGGGCCATCCATATTCTGAAATTCATCGATCAGCTGCCCTCGCTTACCACTGAGGCGCTGATCGCGCTTTCGCAGGCCGCCCCCGAGCGCAGCAGCTTCATACTGCTCGCGTACCTCGACCGCCTGAGCGACTTCACGGCCCCGAAGGCTGCTCTCATTACCAGGTACCTCTATCAGCGCGATAAGGATTCAGTGCTGCTGTTGGCAATGGAACGCACGAAGACGATTTCCGCTGAAGCGCTCTACGAAGTCGCCACGGCTGCCTACGAAAAAGGCGCCTACTTCGTCACGAACAATCTTGCGAAGATCGCACCCCTGAATGCGCAGGGAATCGCGCAGCTGTCCAGGCTATTGACCTACAATAACAAGGACACCTTCGTGCTCGCGGCAATCGATCTCATGGCGTCCCTGACCGCGCAGGATCTGCTGAAGCTTTCCACCGCAACCTCGGGCCGCGGCAGCTATGTGCTGCTGCATTACCTTGAGCGGGTAACCGACCTGACCATCGAAAATTTGCTGGGCCTGGACCGGTACCTCTCGGGCACCGATCGCGACACGCTCGTGCAGTTCTGGTTTTCGAAAAACTCCAAACTCACGACCGAGCAGCTCACTCTTCTCAGTGCGGCGGGCTATTATCAGGGCACCAATATTCTCATCAATCAGGTGGAAAAGGTCACCGACCTTACCGTGGCCAATGCGCTGACGCTCGCAGGGCGTCTGAGCGGCTCTGACACTGATCGGTTCCTGCTCAAAGCAGTCGATCTGGTCACCGACCTGACCAGCCAGAATCTGCTTACGCTGGCCAATCGGGCCTATGGGCACCGAGATGATGTGATCGTGAAGGGCATCAACCGGCTGGCCGCAAAACCTTGAAATGACAAAAGCCCGGTCACCGCTCTTGAAGCGGCAACCGGGCGATTCTTTTCTTGCCGGCCCTCAAGCCAAAATCCCAAAAATAAATCCTGAAAACCGAGTCATGATCGCTCCCTTTTTAGCCTTGATAAATTGGCAGCGAAACTCTGCGGCAATGAGCACCAGTATGCCAATTGTTATCAGAAAATATTTTCCTTTTACTTCCGAAAACGAGTGCTAGCGTCAATCGAAATTAACAGGGGGCGCCAATGAAAACCGTCATGACATTTCTTGCCATTTCTTTTCTTTTGCCGGCAGCAGCGATTGCCTCGGCAGCTCCGCTGCCACCGCGGCTCGAATACTCATTACCCGCCAATCTTCCCCCGAATATCGCTGATGACGACATCTTGAATGCCCAAGTCGACCGCTCTAAAGAATATGAAGCATTGATTTCGGCGCCGCAGAAAATGGTGCCCGCGTCGAATCTGCCCCCCGAGATTTTCGAAAAGCCCTCGAACAACAACGTGTCGATCGCCTATTTCAACGGCCGACTGTATATGGCGTGGCGCACCGGAAAAACTCATTTCGCCTCGGCGAACGTTCACATGTACGTCGCCTCGTCGGCGGACTTCGGCAAAACCTGGATCCACGAAAATACGATTTTCATGGGCAGCGACATGCGCGAGCCCTTTTTGCTCAGCTTCAAGGGGCGGCTCGTCCTGACTTTTTTTCAGGCTGGCCGCAAAGCCACGGCGTTTGAGCCCAAGTTCATGTGGCGCACCGAAAAGCTTGCCGACGGCACGTGGTCGCCCTTGCGCCCCTGGGGGCGCCCCGGCGAAATTGCCTGGGAACTCAAAGTCCGCAACGGACGCGCCTGGATGACCTCGTACATGGGCGCTCATTATTCCGGCAGCGGCGGTGTGGACGTCTTCTTCCAGACCTCCGACGACGGCTGGAACTGGAAACCGGTTGACCCTAACCATCCTGTCTCTTACCACGGTGGCGTGTCGGAAGTCGCATTTGACTTCGATCAGGCAGGAAACCTATGGGGAGTCACGCGCAACGAAGATGGGGACGACACCGGATTCGGGTCTCA
This sequence comes from Deltaproteobacteria bacterium, assembly GCA_016194725.1. Lineage (GTDB taxonomy): Bacteria > Bdellovibrionota > UBA1018 > UBA1018 > UBA923 > JACQAX01. The sequence goes on along the minus strand of JACQAW010000002.1, from coordinate 3,285 downwards.
CGTAGCCTTCGCTTCAGCCGCCAACGTCGCAAACTGGTCCACTCCCGCCAAGAGCAATCCGAATCGCTACGATTCCCCTCGCATGCTCCGGCACGGCAAAGACCTGTACCTCGTCGCACGAAGAGACATTGGCGGTCCCTTCGACAAGGGTTCGCGCTTTCTGCCGCAAAGCCTGCGCAAATACGTGCTCTGGCTCAAATACTGGTTTCGCCCCAAGCGCACGGCTTTGTACAAGATCGACACCGAACATCACCACGTTGCTCACGTCATGGACCTGCCCGGTGATGGTGACACGGCCTTTCCGTCTATCTTGCGCCTCGATGCCGACACTTTTTTAGTCGCGAATTACACCAGCCCGCTGAACTATCCCAATCGCAGCTGGTATAAAGGGCAGACGAGCAAACAGGGCACGCAAATCTACTTCATGATGTTGCGTTTTGCCGCGTTACCGTAACTTTGCTTTTGGCGCGCGCGGTGCCTCGACCACGCAGGTGTCGGCCATCACGTCACCCAGGCGCCCCCCATTGGCAAGCGTGAGCATCAGATAAACCTCGAGTGCCACAAGCGGAATTCCGAGCAGAATCAGAATCACCCAGCCCCAGAGCGGAATGATGGCGAAAAAAGTCGCCACTCCCAAAGGCGCATTTCGAATCACGCTTTCGCGCAGCGTGCACGGCTCATCCGTTTTGAGATTCATGACCTTGAGCTGAAACAGCCACTTGCCCAGGCTCTGTCCTTTATGAACGCCATCGTGCACGAGCGTATACATAAATCCCAAAAGCACTCCCACGGGATAAGGCAGAATGACCGCGGGCAAAATAATCACGCAAAGGTCAATGCCCTTGGCAATGCATCGAGTAAGGACGCTGACTTTGGCCACCCCGGCGGCCGGTCGTTCGAGCACCAGAAACATAGGTCAATTAGATCAAGCTTTCAGTCCGGCTGCAAGCAATGGCAAAAGGAGTTCGTGATGGCCGGTAAACGAAAACCCCCGCCCCCCATTCGTCGTGGGTCGCTGAACCACATTCACGCGCTCCCGGTACTGCTGAATGAAGTCAAAGTTCGCCGTACAGATTTTATCCACCTTGAACTTGAGATTACGAACCAAAGTAATCGATTTCAAAAAGACTTCGGGCAATATTACCGCAGAGCCCAGATTCAGGTACGCACCGCCCTCGAGCTGGCTGACCTCTTCGGCGAATTTCATGAAGTCGCGATGACTACCCAGCCCCAAGGCTGCCGCATCACACTTCGGGTGCATGTGAATAATGTCGGTGCCAATCGCGACGTGCACCGTCGCCGGCAGCTTGCGTTTGAAGGCCTGGGCAAAAAGCGAAAGTTCTTTATACGGATAATCACTGGCCGCAATGTGAGCGCCCAACGCTTCGCCCAATCCCATGCCCTTGGCCACGCCTTCCGAAATGGCCTGATTGATGAGGTCACCGGTTTCCTCGGCCATGCCAAACTGTCCGCCACCCAGGACGGCATCCACGTCCTCAGAGGTTTTGCCGGCATAAGCGGTTTCAAAGTCATGAATCAGCGCCGAGCCGTTGAAGGCAAGGCTCGTGATAAAGCCCTGATCCATCAAATCGATCAACAAAGGCGCGAGCCCTGTTTTGATCACATGCGACCCCATTCCCCACATGATGCGACGGCCCGCTCCCTTGGCGCGCTTGAGCTCAGCGATAAGCTGCCTCAAATCGGACGCGGCCAAAATTCCGGGCAGCGAATCCAAGAAGGGCTCCAGGGCCTTCGCGGCCTTGGCGTCCAGGGGACGGGCGAAATCCTTGACCTCAACCTTGCTCGCACGGCTTTTGAGCGAGTAAGTGGCGATTTTTGTCAGATCAAGTTTTGACATATTCGGCGTTTAGAAAATAACGGTCCATGAGATCCACCAGCAGATGCACCACGGTGATATGAGTCTCCTGAATCACCGACGAATTCTTGCCCATTGCGACGTTCAAGCTAATGCCGCCCATTTCGCGAAGCTTGCCGCCTGAGCCGCCGGTCATGGTCACGACCCGCATACCTATTCCGTGCGCAGCTTCCACTGCCCGCACGACATTCTTTGAGTTTCCGCTCGTGGAAATCGCAACAGCCAGGTCGCCTTTGCGGCCCAAGGCCAAAATCTGTTTTTCAAAAACAGCCTCGTAGCTGTAATCGTTGCCAATCGCGGTCAGCGCGCTGGAATCGGTGGTCAGCGCAATGGCCGCCACGGGTTTGATTCTTTCCAGCAACATTCGCCCAACCATTTCGGCGGCCATGTGCTGCGCGTCCGCCGCGCTGCCGCCATTGCCGAAAATCAGTATCTTTCCGCCACCAAGAACCGTTTCGCCCATCCAACTTGCTGCTTTTATTACGGCATCTGAGTGGGTTTTCCAGAATTCCTGCTTGGCCTGCAGGCTTAAATCGATCGTGTGCTTGACATGAGACAGGGGATTATCATTAGTATGTGTAGGCATTGAGGTTGAGACTAGCAGACGAGAGCAAAAGTCCTCAATCCTTTTCTAAAGGGAGACTCCATGGCTTCAGACAACGTATCGGCCGTAACAGACTCGAATTTTGAGGCTGACGTACTCAAATCCAGCGTCCCGGTTCTTGTGGATTTTTGGGCGGAGTGGTGCGGTCCGTGCCGCGCTCTGGCGCCGACAATCGATGAGCTTGCCGTGCAGTTCGCAGGCAAAGTGAAAGTCGTGAAGATGAACGTGGACGAAAATCCAGGCACCCCTGGCAAGTTCCGTATTCGCGGCATTCCCACGCTGCTCATGTTCAAAAACGGCCAGCTGGTCGATCAGCTCGTAGGCGCCCATCCCAAAGCCACGATTTCCGGCCTGATCGAAAAAACCCTGTAAACGACTGACCGTATAGGGTTTTCACGCGCCGTGTAATTTAGATAGGGTTTACCTTCGAAACCTTATTTTTCCGCCTTATGTTTCAATGCGTTGTCGTGGCATCTCCCTTGCTTGACGCACCGCATATGGAAATACAGAAGCGGCGTCCTCTTATCATTCTGACTGGAGTCTGCGCTCTGGGACTGGCTCTTAGCGGGTGCGGTTCAAAGGGCATTTACACGCCTTATACCGAAGGCAGTACCCTGGCGCAGGGCAAGCCCGAAGAGGCCGTCTTCAGCGTTTCCTACGACGCTCCAAACGAGCTCTTTCATCAGCCTCGCTACGACATCACGCTCGCGGTAAAAGACACGGATAAGACCATAACGCTTGGCTTCATTATGGATGGCGATTTTCAATCTCCGGCCAATGATACCGTCCAGCTTACCGCCCGTTG
>JACQAW010000001.1 GCA_016194725.1 Deltaproteobacteria bacterium | reverse complement strand
AGCGCAGTCAGCAGCGCGGGTGCCGAGGTGAGCGAATGGACTTTCAGTGCCGGCTTGCCATGGATGTGGGTGCCTTTCATCATGTCGCAGCAAAGGTGGTCGGCAATCGAACAGGAGCCGCCATTGCCGGCAACATAGATTCGGTGGTTGCGCTTCAATGCCTGCGTCAGCAAATCGAAGGCTTCCTGAATATTCTCGTGAGAAACTTTTGCGGCGGCTTTTGCAAGCTCACGCGCGTAAGCAGCGAAATATTCCCCTGGCGAATCGGCATCGGGCACGTCGTTTTCAAAGCGCGGGTCTTTAACCATTTGCGCCATAATATAGAAGCGTGCTTCCTAGGTCGTCCACCTGAAAGTGGACCTCGGAGTAGTTTTCAAGCGCGCGGCGCACGTGGGGCTTGCGGTCTTTTGGGCAATAAAACAGCAAAAAACCGGTTCCGCCGGCACCCAGCAGCTTGCCGCCCAGTGCGCCCGCTTCAAGCGCCTTTTGCAGAGCAAGTTCGACTTCGGGGTTCGTGATGCCATCGGCCAAACTTCTTTTGAGTTGCCAGCCCTCGTTAAGCAGCTGGCCCAGCTCGTCCAGCGATGCGTTGCCGGCCAGAATCTCGGCTGCACGAACCGCCTGCGCGCGCATCTTGTCCAGGTGAACCCGGTTGGCCCCCGCGTTCAATGACTGGCCACGCAGAATTTCGGACGCGTTGCGGTTTCCACCCAGGTAGAACATCAATAGCGAGTTCATGAGCTTCTTGCGCGCAGTATCCGACATGGGCAGGGGCTCGACGCTCACCTGTTCATTTTTCTGAAAACGAAACAGGTTGATGCCACCGAATGCCGAAGCGAACTGGTCCTGCTTTCCAATGGGCTCTTTTAAAATATCGATCTCCAGCCGACTGGCTTCGCGCGCCAGCTGCTCTTTGCTGACCAGCTCGTTCTTGAAAGCGTGCAGGGCATGCAAGAGCGACACGGTGAAACAGGAGCTCGATCCCATTCCCGTACCCGCCGGAATGTCGGCCATGACATTGATGTCGATGCCACCGTTGAGTTTCATTGAGGCCAGCGCCTCGCGGACGATCGGGTGCTTCACTGAAGCTGCGTCTTGCACCAGCTCGGTCTGCGAGTAGGCGATTCGAAAGCGATGGGGAAAATAAGTCGCAAGGTCGTTGACGGTCACGTAAACGTATTTATTGATCGCCATGCTGCAAACGGCGCCGAAGTCGTTACGGTAATAGTCCCGCATATCCGTTCCGCCGCCGGCAAAGCTAATTCGTAGTGGGGACCGCACAATGATCATTGTGCCTTCACATTAGTATCGATTATAACTAGATGCAAACTTATGCGGCTTTCGATGCTCAAGAAGTTCCTCAAGAAATTGGGCCCTGTTTACTCCTCTGGAGCCACGGTAGCGCTGGTGGTTTTCTGTTTTCTGCTTTTTACCCTGCCCCTGGCATTTGAGCGGGTCGCGGGCGGGCGCAGCGCCGAGCGGCAGGCCTACACGGCTGGCATTATCCGCATCTATTGCCAGGAGCCGGGGCATTCGGTACTCCAAGGCCCGCAAATCCATTTCGGGCGTAATCCTTTTAATCTGGAACTCACCCTTTTTGAGTGGGTGCAGGGTGTCGCGGCGCGCGTTATTTCCGGTCCCGAATGCGACACCGAGGTCGAAGTCCTGGGAAAAGTATTCAGCATCGTCTTCTCTGCCATCGGCGTACTGGCCGCGGCGCTGCTCGCGGCACAGCTCTGGGGCCCGGTGGCGGGCGCGATTGCCGCGATACTGCTGGGCACGGACGAGCTTTGGCTGCGATACGCGACTTACACCATGATCGAAAATCGCGTGCTCACGTTCGGAGTTTTCGCGATTTTATTCTCGCTCAGGCGGCGGCCGTTCGCTGGCGGGCTGGCCTGGGCTTTGACCTTCATGCAAAAACCCCAGATTTTCGTATTCTGCGGGGCCTTCTGGCTGGGTACCGAAATCGCTATTTCTCGCTCGGTCAGGCAGCTACTCGCGATCAAGCGCTTTCGCAAAGTTTGTGTCGCTTTCGCCGCAGCCTCGGTGACGGGCTTTGCATGGTTTGCCTGGAGTAATCACGTCGGCACGCAGGGCGATTTGCCCTGGATCATTCATACCGGGCCGCGCATCAAAAACTGGTATTTTGGCAACTGGCAGGAACGCGTCAGCTTTGGCTATGTCAAGAATCTGCTGCTGGCATGGTTTAAGGAGTCGGGAATCAACGCGGGGCTGCCGCTGATCACCGCACTTTGGTTTACGGGTGCCGACGCCGCTGACTTCAAGCTGCTCATGAAACGCGCGTTGCCTTTGCTTGCGGCGCTTTTCATCTATACGTTCACCTTTTATCCCGTATTCATCTGGTGTGTATCGTGTCCGTTATCGGGCGGTACGTCGTCATCGGAGTTCACGATTATTCGAAGTTCGCGCTCAATATCAATAATCCGAATGTTTCGTTTTATCACCCCGACTGGAATCATCAGATCTTCCCGAAGAAGCATGGCTTTTCGGTGGTGGTCGTGCCCGGCAGCGGGCGCGATTTGCTTTTCCTGTATCTCACCGGGCAGCGCGGGTTTGTCTGGTGCCTCGACAATCCCGAATTTGCGCCACGTGCTTTCTGGAAAGCCCAGGGTGTCGAGTTCGTTGGCTGGTGGGACGGCATTGATTTGAAAACCCGCCAGCCCATCTGGAACATCCGCTCCATCGACGAAGAAATGGCCTACGCGCGCGCGCATTCGTGGTCGTCTGACGTCAATGACGTCTGGGGCGGCAAATCGATGGCCGAATGGGCCGCCCTTGCCAGCCGTACCGGGCGTGACCCCTGTTTGAACGCCAAAGATTACGACCCTCGAAAATGGTAGCCGCCAGCGATGCTGCCGCCCAGGCCAAAGAGTGCAAGATCTTATGGGGCGCCGGCGTTGTAATGAAGTAGTGCGCCCGGTTGGTGCCATGCGTTAAAAATCGTTGAGGAAATATAGGCGGGTACTTGCATTCTGAAACCTGGTTGCATAGATTTTCACGACAATGAGAGTAAAACGACTAGAGATTCAGGGCTTCAAATCATTCAAAGACAAAACGGTCATTCATTTCGACGACGGCGTTACAGGCATTGTCGGACCAAACGGCTGCGGTAAATCGAATATCGTCGATTCCTTTTTCTGGGTCATGGGCGAACAGTCCAATAAGCACATGCGTGCCGACGGCTCGCAGGACCTGATCTTCAACGGCAGCGAAAAATACGCGCCCCTTGGAATGGCCGAAGTGACCATGGTGCTGTCTACTGGCGCCACCGGCGCGACTTTGCCCGAAGGCACGTCGTTGCGAGATCTGCCACCGCACATGCGGTACGAAGAAATTTCCATCAGTCGTCGTGTCTATCGCGACGGCGAAAGCGGTTACCTGATCAACGGGCAGCAGTGCCGGCTGAAAGACATTCATGAGCTGTTCATGGATACAGGCGCGGGCCCCAAGGCCTACTCGATCATCGAGCAGGGCCAGATTTCCAAAATCGTCGCCTCCAAGCCCGAAGACCGACGCGTACTGGTCGAAGAAGCCGCCGGTATCGTCAAGTTCAAGGCTCGCAAGAAAGAATCACTTCGTAAAATCGAGGCCACCCGCCAAAATCTTCTGCGTATCAACGACATCGTTGCCGAAATCGAAAGGCAGCTGGGTTTTCTGGAACGTCAGGCCACCAAGGCCCGTCAGTACAGGAAATATAAAGAAGAGCTGCAGGGCAAGGAAATGCTCGTCAGCCGCAAGAAGCTGCACAATCTCAAGATCCGCACGAATGAAGTGGTCATTCGTCTGCGCGAGCTTGAGGTTGGCGAAGTCGAAAGCCGCAATGCGCTGCAAACTGCCGAGCTGCGCATCGAAAATCTGAAGATTCAGATCACCGAAGCTCAGCGCCTGGCTGAAGACTCGCAGCTTTCGTTGCAGACATTGCAACGCGAGATTTCGCAGGACGACACCAAGGTGCAGCTGCATCGCCGCAACATTCAAGAGCTCGTGAATTCGAATACGACCCTAGAAGAGGAAAATGAAGACCTCAGCGCGAATATCGCGCGCTTGGCCGAAGACCAGGCCAAGCTCGAAGAAGAAGCCAGGCAGCTCGCCGAAATGTTCGCCAACGCCGACACGGTGTTGAAAGAGCACCAGACCCGTCTTGATGAGGCCAAAGCTACGGCCGACCAGATGGGCCGCGCGCTCGAGCAGGACAAGCGCGAGCTCATGTCCAGCCTCAACCGCCAGACCGAAATTTCCAATCAGGTGCATGGTCTCGAGGCCCGGGTGGACAGCCTTTCGGTTCAGGTCAATGGCTTGACCACCAAGATTGCCGATCGCGAGCTGGACTGCGAAATTCTCACTGAAAAGTCCACGACGGCCCGTGCGGCCTATGAGCTGCATTCGGACGAGGCCACGGTTTCCCGCGAACGCAGCGAAAAACTCAAAGTTGAAACGCAAAGCCTTGAAACGCAGCTCAAGCAGCTGCGCATCGACAGCTCGGCCGCCCGCGAAGACCGCGCAAAGACTGATTCGAAGGTAAAAGCCCTGCAGCAGCTGGTCGACAACCACGAAGGTTTTCGTGCCGACGTGTGCGCGATTTTGAAAGACTCGACCCTTTCAAGCGCCTTGCGTGGGGCCTTTGCCGACAGGCTCGAAGCCCATCCGGGTTACGAGTACGCGCTCGAAGGCGTGCTGCGCGAGTTCCTGGACAATCTGTTTGTCGACAATTCCACCAGCGCCAAGGCCCTTATCGATGCTCTAAAAGAAGGCAACATCGGCCGCGCCACGTTCTGGTCCATGGACCTGGTCGATGCCCGCGCTTCAGCCAAAGCCGTCGCCGGCCCGAGCGCCGAACTGACGGCCGTCACCACTCTTGCGCCGGGCGCCCGCCCTTTGCGCGACGTGATTCGCCTGACCCACGAAAAGGCCGACGCAGTCCTCGGGCTTTTCGATCATTATTTCGTCGTCGACTCGCTCGACGAAGCACTCGATGCTTTTACAAAAACCGCGCATGCCGGAACCAGCTTTGTTACCCGTGAAGGGGACATGGTCGACCGCTATGGCCGCGTTTCGGGAGGCAGCACCAAGTCGCTCGAAGGCGGCATTCTTGCGCGTAAGGCTGAGCTGCAAAAGCTCACCGAACATCTCGCAGCGGTCACCATTCGCAGCGAAGAGCTGGGAGCGCAGCTCGTTCAGGTCGAAACCACCTTGCAAACGCAGCGTCTCGAGCTCGAGCAGGTCACGGCTCGTTTGCGCGACCTCGATTTGCAAGCCAAGTCCGCCGAGCGCGACCTGGTATCGGCCGACCACCAGCTTTCCACGGCCCGAGCCCAGCTCGATTCCCAGCGCGCCGAGCGCGAGATGTTGGATACCGAACGCAAAGATCTTTGGACCAAGCTCGATGCCATTCGCCAGGAGCTCACCGGCATCGAAACCGGTACGCGCGAGCGCGAGCTGTTCATCGAAGAAAAATCACGCGGCCACAACGAGGCTGTGCAGCAAGCCAGCGAGCTGCAGGGTACGATGATTCAGCTCAAAGTTGATTTCGCGGCAGCCAATGAAAAGTTCCGTCACGCCAGGCAAAACCTGGAACGCATCGAAGGCGAGCTTGTCGAAGACCGGGCCCGCAAGGAGGAGGTCGAGAGCCTCGTAAACCACAAGCTTGATGAAAAAGACATGGTTGCCCAGGAGCTCGTTGTTCTGGAAGAAAACCTGCGCGAAATGACTGAACGCGCCCAGCTGCTCGAAGACACGACGCGTGAACGCAAGAATCGGCTCGAGCTCGTCAACGGCCAGCTTAACGAGGCTTTTGACCAGCAGCGCTTCTCGATGAAAGCCGTGGAAGAGGGATCCAGCGAGCTCAATCGTCTGCGCGTCGAAAACGAACGAGGCACGCTCGAATATTCGATGCTCTATCAAAGCCTGTTTGAAAAGTACGGCATCGAAGAGTCGGCCATTCCGCCGCAGAACGAAGAAGATCAGCGCGCTTTCGACGAGCTCACATCAGAAAGAGAGAGCGAGCTGCAAGGCGAAGTCGACCGGCTGCGGGAACGCATTCGCAAGCTGGGCGAAGTGAATCTGATGGCTGTTGAGGAGTACGATGAGCAGAAGAAACGCCACGATTTCCTCATCACGCAACGCGAAGACCTCAATAAATCGATTCTCGATCTTGAGCGTGCCATCGAACGAATCAACAAGACGTCCGAAGAGCGCTTCAAGATTGCCTTCGAAGAAATCAACACGCGGTTCCAGCGCATTTTCCCGATCGTCTTTGGTGGTGGCTGGGGCAAGCTCACCTTGACGAATCCCGAAGACATGAATGAAACCGGCGTCGACATCATTGCGGAGCCACCAGGCAAGAAAGTTGGCTCCATTCAGCTCATGTCCGGCGGCGAAAAGGCACTGACCGCCGTGGCCCTGATTTTTTCGATCTTTCTCATCAAGCCAAGCCCGTTCTGCGTTCTCGACGAAGTCGATGCGCCGCTTGACGACCATAACGTGGGCAAGTTCAATGCGTTGCTCAAGGAAATGGCCGTGCGAAGCCAGTTCATCATCATCACGCACAATAAGCGAACCATGGAGCTCAATGACAAGCTTTACGGCGTGACGATGGAAGAGCCGGGTGTTTCGAAGATGGTATCCATACAAATTCAGTAGCAGTTTCGGTTTCTGTTCGCGTTTCTGATTCAGTAACGGAAACTGGTTTTAGATCCCGACGAAAAACCCGATCGAGTAGGTGTCACCTGTCATTGACTGTTCCTGCGCATGTCCTCCCGCGGGTGCCACGCTTGCTGGCAAGGTGTGCTCACTATTTGACTCAACGGTCGACGAAACACGTGCGCTGCTATAGCTTTCCCTCGTATAAATAAAGCGCAGCCCAACCTGTGCGGACCTCGTTTCTCTGGGACTGAGATAAATCTTTATTCCGGTGCCCAGCGCATGCCCTCGATAACTCAAGTCGGTCGAAACTGTGCTTACACCCAGGCGTGACTTCGTGGTTTGAGTCAGCTGCGCGAATGGCGAATAGTGGACAAACGGTTCTATGATGCCATGAAAAAGGTACCCGGCATGTGCACCGAATGAATGGTACGAGAAGGCGGCATCATTTGAAGAGTCCGGAGCAGCTACTTGTGGAAAGGAAAAAAAGGCCGTCAATCCGGCCTCAACACCGGATGCATTCCGGTAGCCAGCAAGAATATGCAGCCCGATACCGGAGTGGGAGTTGTCGGGCTGACCATTTGTCGAGTATGTCCCCCAGCTGTACAGGCTCGTGACGTCGGCGGAGAGGTTCTGCCAGGGGGGCGCGGCCCTCGCGGCTGCCAATGGATGAATGAGGAATAGAAATAGAAGTGCCACCCTTTGCATGCTGGCAATCCTGATACCACGTGAGTTTCGAGCAAATGGCGCTCCAACTATCTCTTTATGGCATTGAAACTATTGCTAAATCATTTGTCGTGGCTGAAAAACCTCATGGTGCGTAAAATTCAAGACAGGGGAAGCTTACACTATGTCTGTCTCGCCAATCGGCTCAGCTCCGAGTCAGGATGTACGACTTCAAGAAGCTTCGGCCAAATTAGAACGGACTACCGCGGCCAAACAGCTGCAGCCAGAGCCAGCGATGCCGATTGCCGTTGGTATCGATACCGCGCGCGCGATGGTAAATCAGGCCGCATTCAGTCCCGCAATGATGGCGCCAACTGCGGGGGTATTTACCGTCGGAGCCACGAGCTTAAAAGTCGGAACCGTTGTGAGCAGCATTGCCAGCTCTTCTGGCTTCAGTTCCTGGGGCTTTTGAAAAACCGGTTTACCGACCAATTCGAATGTCAGGCCGCAGAGCAATAATTAAAATCTCTTCACACTTAGCAATCTCTTCATAATTAACCTATGGTTTTGTTAGAGTTTTCAAACTGGCTGAAAGCAGCTTTTCAACGCAATGCGTTGTAAAATAGAGCCAGGACGTATGATGTATGAAATACAGGAGGGTCGGATTTGATTCCGACCAGTCATTACTAAAATCCTCAGTTTTAAGGTTCGAGCACCTAGGCACGATAGTGGCCTTCTTTCTCGCTACACTGCTGGCATTATTTCCGGCGCCCGCGAGCGCCGATCAGGTCTGCAGTCAGAGCTTCACCAGAGTTTTGAACGCCACCGTCGCACAATCTGGAAAGTCATTTTCGTTTTCCCTGACGGGAATTTCCGACCTCAATAATTCCAATACGAGCATCAATAGCATTATCCTGACGCTGGTTTCCAGCGGCAGCTCGCCCGGTCTCAAACAGCTGAAATTTGCCATTAATGGTGTGCGTGCCGTCGGGCAGAACAACAAGGAAGTCTACGACCTCATGCAGGACTTTCTTGATCGTCTCGACAACGATGACGATATGCGCGGCCGTTGGAACGATTTTGACCGCGACTCCTGGCACTATCGCGGCCCGAATTTCTGCGATGACCATTACAGTGACAAAGACCGCAGCCACGACCACGACTGGAATGGCGACCAGCACAGCTCCCGCGATCGCTGCGAAAGTGACGCTGATGATCACAACCGGATGGTGACCGGCTTCGACCTCGCAGGTTTTCTTATAAATGCCCAGGACCCGTTCCTGCCTTTCTTTCAAAGGCTGATCGCCAACAACGGCTCGTTGCAGATTTCAGTCGATGGACCGCTGAAAATACTTCTCGCCAGCGTCGAAGTCGATGGGATGGTAAACACCGCCTGCGGCAATCCAGACCTTGCGCCGACACCTACGCCAACGCCAACGCCAACGCCAACGCCAACGCCAACGCCAACGCCAACGCCAACGCCAACGCCAACGCCAACGCCAACTCCCGTTGCTCCAACCACCACCATAGCCTCGGTGCTCCCATCGGCCTCACCCACGTCGCTCACCAGCATGACTGTTGCATTTACCAGCAATCAGTTGCAGGTAACCTTTGCCTGCACCCTGGATAACGGAACTGCCCAGCTCTGTGCCTCGCCCAGAATTTACTCTGGCCTGGCTAATGGCAGCCACACCATCGTGGTCGTCGCTACAAACTCATCGGGATTGAGCGACCCAACGGGCGCAACATATACGTGGACGGTCGATACGATTCCGCCGAATGTGACGATCACCTCGACCACCCCGGCGGCAGCTACCACGAACTCAAGCACGATCAGCATGCAGTTCACTTCCCCTGATGCAGCCACGTTCCAGTGTTCGCTCGATGGCGCGGTCTACAGCGTTTGCTCCTCGCCGGTCAGTTACAGCAGCCTGGTCGAGGGAAGACACGAAGTCGATGTCGTCGGAACAGATGCTGCCGGCAATACCAGTGCGGCAC
>JACQAW010000075.1 GCA_016194725.1 Deltaproteobacteria bacterium | reverse complement strand
AGCAGTGCTTCAATGAGGAGCTATGAAATCGATTTATCTGACCGAGGCTCATTCGATCTTCAGAAACTCCGTGCGTCAATTCATGGACAAGGAGGTGGCGCCGTTTGCCGACGCCTGGGAACGGGACTGCCGCATTCCGAAAGAGATCTGGGCGCACATGGGCAAGCTGGGTTTTCTGGGCATCTCGTTTCCGGAAGAATTCGGGGGTACCGGCGCCGACATTTTTTATTCGCTTATCTTTCTCGAAGAGCTGGCTCGGTCACAGATGGGTGGCTTTGCCGCCGCGGTCGGCGTGCAGCAGTTCGTGGCCACCGGGGCTATATTCAACCAGGGCACGAGCGCACTCAAAGAGCGCTACCTGGTGCCCTCGATTGCTGGAACCAAAGTCGGCGCCATCTGCATCTCGGAGCCCAACACCGGCTCGGATGTCGCGGCAATTCAAACCACGGCCGTACGTGAAGGCGAGAGCTGGGTCATCAATGGCGCGAAGACCTGGGTCACTAACGGCGTCTATGCCGATTTTTATGTCATCGCGTGCAAGACTGATCGCGAAGCGGGCGCCGGTGGCATCAGCTTGATCCTGGCCGATGCCAAGACCTCGGGAATCACGAGCAACAAGCTCAGAAAAATGGGCTGGCACAGCTCGGACACGGCCGAGCTGTCGCTGGAAAATCTTCGGGTGCCCGCATCGAATCTGATTGGCCAGCACGGACAGGGCTTCTACTACATCATGCAAACGTTTGTGATGGAGCGGCTCACGGTTGCTGCAAGCTCGGTAGGCTGCTCGTTTGTGGCGCTGGAAAAAACTCTCGCATATATGGAAACGCGGCAGGCCTTTGGCAAACCCATCAATCGTTTTCAAGCCCTGCGGCATCGAATCGCCGACCTGGCCACCGAACTCGAAGCCGCGCGCCAGCTGGTGTACCACGCCGCCTGGTTGCACGGGCAGGGCGAGCAGGCCGTAAAAGAATCTTCGATGGCCAAACTCCTGACGACCGAGCTCTCCAATCGGGTCATGGCCGAGTGCCTGCAGTTCTACGGGGGCTTTGGTTACGTCGAGGAATATCCCATGGCGCGTTTCTACCGCGACGCTCGCGTCAGCACGATCGTCGCAGGCACGAGCGAGATCATGCGCGAGATCATCGCCAAGGTGGTCATCGACAAGATGGAGTTCCCGAAAATTCCGAGCGCACTAGAATCTGAATCTGCAACAGTGGCAGAACCAGTAACCGGAACTGAAACCGAATCCGAAATTGTTGCCTCATCTCTTGCCGATCTCATGCGTTCCCTGGCCAAGCGTCACCGCCCCGAGCGCACCGAGGGCTGGAAAGGGCTTTTTCATTTCAAGTTCAAGGACTCCGCAAATCCTATGTGGACTGTACTCATCGATTCCAATCGTTGCCAGGTGAGCGAAGGGCTGTCGGGCACCCCCGACTGCATCGTCACGACCAGCGAAGCCGTCTACCTGGCCATCGAGCAGGGTCGTCAAAACGCCGAAATGGCGGTGCTGACCCGTAAACTCAAAATTTCGAACATGGGCGCGATGATGAAGTTTTCAAAGGCGTTCAAGCGGGTGACCACATGAAGGTGTTTCTCGAAACGGAGCGCCTGCTCTTGCGCCAGTTCACCAGTGCTGACGCCGAACTTCTGATCGAGCTCGACAGCGACCCCGAGGTCATGCGGTTTTTGACCGACGGTAAACCCACCGAAGCGCAGCTGATTCGCGACGACGTGCTTCCGCGGTTTCTTCGGTATTACCAGGCCTACGAGAACCAGGGTTTCTGGGCCGTGGTGGAAAAGGCGAGCGGCGAGTTTCTGGGCTGGTTTCACCTGCGGCCCGGCGCGCCTGATTCCTCGCAGGGCCTCGAGCTGGGCTATCGCTTCAAATGCTCGGCCTGGGGCAAGGGGTATGCGACCGAGGGAAGTCGTGCGCTTTTGCGCGTGGCGTTCGCCATGCCCGAGGTCAAACGCGTGATTGCGATCACGATGAAACCCAACGTGAAGTCCGCGCACGTGATGCAGAAGCTGGGAATGCGGTTTGAGAGAGACTTCGTCGAAACGCGGTTTCCAGGCGCCGACAAGGCAGCCGTGCAATACGCGATCACGAGGGATGAGTTTCAGAAGCAAGGCAGCTGACCTGACGGGGGTAGAAGCCCGCCTCAGCCACCAGTGCAGTAGCCTGCGCCTGGAGACGGTGAGAGCGCGTCTGCCTTGGGCAGATACTTGAGCGCGACCTTCTGCACGCAGTCCTGAACTGCGCGACACTCGGTTTTCTCTTCCGTGCGGCGGGCTTGCGAAAGTCCCTGGCGTCTGTGAAACAAGGGCGTGTAGGCATCGTAGAAAGTCGTGTCCAGGCTTATCTTGTAAAAGACCTGCTTATCGCCCATGCCCACCGGAAGGTCGATGTCCACCCAGGCGTGCCCGGCGCCGACATCGACAACCTGACTGGCGAAAAAGCTGTCCTCGTCCAGGCCGCCAAAGCTCTTGAGCGGTTCGGCA
Source organism: Deltaproteobacteria bacterium (assembly GCA_016194725.1). Classification (GTDB taxonomy): domain Bacteria; phylum Bdellovibrionota; class UBA1018; order UBA1018; family UBA923; genus JACQAX01. The sequence continues at coordinate 22,544 of JACQAW010000075.1, read as the reverse complement.
ATGGCGGGCGAGCGATTGACCTTGAGCAAACTCCATTCGAGCAGCTTCGAAAAGTCGCGGCAAACGCCAGCAGCCCTGCCGGCCTTGGCATCTTCCAGAAGTCGGGACGGAGTCATGATTCTGAAAGTGTTGCCATCGTCATACTTGCCCTGCGAGGCCACGACGAGCTCATAAACTTTTCTGATTCGCACGAAGCGGTCCTGGATCTTGCCGATATCTGCCAGCTTGTCCTCGAAATCCTTGCGGGTCTGGCTCGTGCCAAACATTTCCGAAAGGACCGTAGGAATGTCCGCGTTGACTGTAGTTCCGAAAACCACGCCGAAGGTGCTCACCGCTTTTGCACCCAGGCTCTGCCTGTCTTGTAGGGAAGGTTCGTTCAGCTCGTTGCAGGCATTGTCGAGCGCCTTCGATGTGCTCGCCGCCGAAAGCCCGCTGTATCTGAGCGAGACCAGATACGGCGGGCGCTGCCCGCTAAAACAGCCGGCCAGCTCGCGGGCTTCATTGGCGTCCACGCATTCCGACGCCCATGCCGCGGCTTATGACCCGGCCCCTGGCTCTTTTCATGACTTTTCCCTCTTGGGCGCTCAATTTGCCTGGATTTTGGTCTTTGCCACGCAAACTCCGGCTTCGGCGTCATAGATGCCGCCTTCCGGAGCTTCGTTGTGGAGATTCTTGGCCGTCCGCAGTTCTTCTTCGAAAAGGTGTGCGGATTTCTCTGTCTTATGAATCTCCACGACTACTGAGGGCTTTTCGTGGATGAGCTTTTTAAACTGTTCGTAGATTTCCTTGATAGGCTTGGTGAGTGGGTCTGGTTGCAAGGGCGCGATATGGGCTTTGCGCAGACTTTCGAACCAATTATGGATCGTCTTGCAGGGTTCCAGGTCGGGCCGGTTGGCGGCCACGCAGCCGGCCACTACTACGTCAAAGGAATCGTCTTGCGGGTCAGCGGCCTGCTGTCCAAAGCCGGAAATCGGAAAAAGGCTGACTGCTACCAAGGCGGCAACCGCGAATAACTTACTGTTAAAAAGCTGGTTCATCTCGTACTCCCTCTGAATATGAATGGACGCTCTGCTCTCGTCTTCTATGGGGAGGTATCGCAAGCACAGTGCCACGAGGTGCCGGATATCGGGCACCACCAGCCCGGTGTAACTTCTGGCGAATCAGGTTCCGTCGACTGCGCAGTTTAGTTCTATGGGCAGAATGGAGCAGCGAGAAGACCGGTGTGGGTTGGGCAGTGCTGAGTGCTTGGACAGTGGTCGTCTTGGATTCGTCCGCCTGGGTCGAAATACTTGCTGATCTGAACCGCGACATCGCATTGACTGCGGCGGACCTGTCCGTTCAACTCAGGCTCGCCACGGCCGACAGCGTGGTGCTTGCTCACGCGCACACTGCCGGAGCGACGCTGGTCACCCTCGATAATGATTTCGCGGGCGTCACGGGAGCCAGAGTCCTTCGCAAGAGATAGCCATTGATCTCCTGGTAAATCAATTGATGTTAGGAATACGTCCACTCGAAAATGCCGCGTTTGGGCTCGTCCCGGCAGTCCTCGGCGAAAGCGGGTCCTTGAGATCCTTTGTCTCGGAAGTTTCGGACGAACTATTTTTAGGTGGATGAAGGCATTCCTGGTCTATTTTGAGTTCGTTTGCGGCGTATTCATCGAAAGGGGGCAGGGGCGCAAGGTAATCCTTCAAGAGCATTTCGAACCGGGCCAGATCGCCGTCGCCAACGGGGATCACGGCTTCGAGTGCAGGCATGACACGCCGGTCATAGATCGTGAGTCCAAACACGGTGTAGCCATCGTAATAATTGTAAGAAATGATTCCGGACAGTTCCCGCGTGTTTCTTCCCGTCAAACACTCAAGAGGCCCCATCTCCGCGTTGGCGCAGGGTGCGAATGCCGCCCTGGCTTTCTCGCCAAGAATGTCGCGCGCGATGTGCATCGCCGCGGTTTCCACCCGTCCGTATTGATCTGTCTGGGCCTGCTTAATCACCGTGCGTTCGGCCGGGCTGAGGGATTTGAAGAATCTTCGTGCTCCCGCGGCGGTCCTGGCGATCGTCCTGCTACGTTCCTGGACAAGCTTCGCCCGCTCCTTGCTCGCCTTCGCATACATGGATTTGCCTGACTCGATCAGGGCTTTGCAGACAGCCTCGTCAGCCCGAGCCGAGGGCGAAGGGCAGGCAGCGCATAGCGCGACCAAGACAAGGAAACCCGATTTTCCGGTTAAAAGTGCTCGCATTTTTTTCTCTCCCAGGGAAGAGGACGTGCAATCGCCGGGCCTCGCTGATTTCCGATGCTGATTTTCCGGCATTCCGTGCGAGCGGGTTGATTTCAATGACGGACTTGCCCGCGGCGGGGAGTCTGGTCTTCTGATTAGAAGGGTACCTGCCTGGAACTTAACTTGCGGGAACACTCCTCGACTCAAGACACTGTCAACGAAATAGTGAGGTGGGAAAAATGGAGCGGGTTAAGAGATTCGAACTCTCGACCTTCACGTTGGCAACGTGACGCTCTAGCCAACTGAGCTAAACCCGCGTCCTGACAAACAGAAGAAAACACTAAATAACGAACTCCCACCCAAAGCACAAGGGTTTTTTAGGCTGGCAGGTCCCACCAACCAAGTTTTATTCCCGGGTCATTACAATTTCTTAGTAATCACGCCCCAAACTCCCAGAATCTCAGCCGCCCGAATCTTTCTTGGCCTCGGCGGGATTTTCCGCCGCAGCCTCACGAATAGCATCGGCCATGGCGGGGTCGCGCAGCATCAGGCGTTTGATCCGGGCCGCGCGTTTGGCAATCTTTTTCGCCCGTTTTTCACCACGGCGCTCACGCGCGTGGGCGTGCAAGGCGCGGAAAAAGTCGACGATATAGTCCTTGGCCGACCAAACCGAAATCAGCAGCGAGGCCCACGTCAGGATGGTGCCCAGGAGCTGAAAATTTATTCCCAGATACGTCCAGTGCAGCATGAGCATGGGAATGGCAGCCATCTGGGTGACCGTTTTCCATTTGGCCAGCCTTGATGCCGCGATGACAATGCCTTCGGCGCTGGCGATGGCGCGCAGGCCGGTAATGGCGATTTCGCGGCAAACCAGGATGATCACCACGGCGGGATGAATGCGGCCCAGGTGCATGAGCATGATGAGCGAGCTTACGACCAGAAATTTGTCGGCCAGCGGATCGAGCAGCTTGCCCACGACCGTGATAGCCTTGCGCGAGCGCGCGTAATAACCATCGAAATAATCGGTGATACCCGCGATGCCGAAAAATATCGCGGCCACCAACCCCGCGCGGGGGCTGTCTTCAAACATAGCGATGACCACCAGGGGTACGAACGCAATGCGTACTGCGGTCAGCTTATTGGCCAGAGTGTTGTAATCGAGTTCTTTTTCAGTCATTTTTATACATCGTGTAGGCAATTCTTGTACGCTTGAGTATAGTACGGAGCGTGGTTCGTCGCCCAGTATTTTCAATTTACGTCGTACTAGCCGCTGTCAGCTCGTTGGCTGCCCCCTGGGGTACGTTGAACAGCGCTACTGCGGCCGTGAAAAAGAAAACCAAGTCGGCGCCCCAGAGTGTGCCGACTCCGGTGGCCACGCCTGTTCCGGCCGTGACGCAGCAGGTCATGTCTTTGCCCGCTCCTGCTTCTGAAAAAGTGCCGGTCGATACACTGCTTAAAGCCAAAAGCCTGGCCCGGGTGGCTGAAGACTACGATATCGTCACGAATGCGGAATGGCGTGACGATGATTTCGCATTTGTGAATGCCGTGTTGGTGCGCACGCCCATGGAATATGCGCAGCCCAAGATGCTCGATTTTTCGCTCTATCCGAAAATTTCGAGCGCGATCAAGAAAATGGAGTTCAACCCCAAGACCCAGATTCTGGAAATGATCGGCGAAACTCACGGCCTGTACATGCACTCCTGGGTGCACGTCGAGCACAAGTACCTCGACGTGATTCATTACGAGATCGTCCGGGGCGATATGACAGGCTTTAAGATCGATGCCTATCTGTGGAACAGGAATGGGAAAACGCTCACCGTGGCCAAGGGCTACCTGCCGCACGCGAAGCAATTGCTGCCCACATTGGTGGCGCTGATTTTCAAACCCGTGTCTGAAATAGTCTTAGGTGTTGCTACGAAGAACTTCAGAAGTTACATTGAAGAAGAGTACAAAAAAGAAAAAACCAAGTAACACCAATCCAAAAAGTGTTGATGACGACCAAGTCGGACAAGACCAAGAAGGTCTCCAAGAAGGTCAGCAAAAGCGAAAGCGCGGAAGCCGCCGTAGCATCAGAGGCCGCAGCGGGCAAGGCTGCGTCCGCGTCCAAAACGACCAAACCGGCGAAGTCCGACGCTTCCAAACCAGCCACGCCACGCGGTAAATCGAAAGCCGCAAAACCAAGCGACAATAACGTCCGCTTCAGGCTGCTCGAGCGCCGTCGCCACCCCCGCTTTTTGCTCACGCGCGAGCAGTTCCGCGAAAATCGCAGCGGTCGCATTTTTCCGGTCTACGACCTCAGCATGAGCGGGCTCTCGATAAAAATTGATACCAAATACTGGCAGCCCGGCACCATTATTCAAGGCATCCTGAACCTGCATCCCGACAGCATCGAGCTTTCGCCGCGGCTGGTGGGCTATTACGGCGACCGGGCGGCCTTGAAGCTCGAGGTGGCCAGCACCTATTCGCGCTCGGTGCTTTCGCGCGCGCTGAGCCCCAAGCGCCTGGGTGCGAGTTTGCAACTGGTGCGCGAAAAGCTGCCCCTGGCCGACTACTGGTTTCACGGCGTGTGCAATACCGATTTGCTCTTGCGGCTCAGCCCCACGGGCGACATCGGCAAGGTCGAGGTGTTTTTCTCGAACTTTTACTGGAGCTGGACCGAGCACTCCAACCGTTTTGCCACGGGCGTTTGCCAATCGTGCGGAAGAGAGCAGCGCGAGGATATCTTACTTGCCGAAGAGCCTGTAAAACTGGAGCAGATCGACCTGTGTCTGGATAGCCGGGTGGATAGCGAAAAGACGCTCTGGGCTAAGGGTATTCTGGAAGCGGCCCCGCTCGAACCCCGCCTCAAGGAACTTCTCCTGAAAAAGTTCGAAACTTCGGCCCAAAAGTAGTAGCTTAGAGCAATCTCAAGTTACTAATTCTGTAAATTTGGAGGCCGGAATGGATCGCAATTTTGCCATGGAATTCGTGCGCGTGACTGAAATGGCGGCGCTTGCCGCGGCCCGCTTCATGGGTCGGGGCGACGAGAAGGCCGCCGACCAGGCCGCCGTCGATGCCATGCGCCGCATGCTCAACTCCATTCAGTTCAACGGCACCGTGGTCATCGGCGAAGGCGAGCGCGACGAAGCGCCCATGTTGTACATCGGCGAAAAAGTCGGAACCGGGCAGGGCCCGCGTCTGGACCTGGCACTCGATCCGCTCGAAGGCACTACCCTCTGCGCCAACGGCGGCGTGAACTCGATCGCGGTCATCGCGATTGCCGAAGAGGGCCAGTTTCTGCACGCGCCCGACACCTACATGGACAAGATCGCGGTGGGCCCCGATGCCGTCGGTGCCATCGACCTGAATGCGACGCCGACGCAGAACCTGAAAGAGATCGCCAAGGCGAAAAAGAAGCACCTCGAGGACATGACCGTCATTATTCTCGATCGTCCTCGCCACAAGAGCCTGATCGAAGAAGTGCGCCGGGCGGGCTGCCGCATCTGGCTCATCGGCGACGGCGACGTTTCGGCCGCCATTGCCACGTGCAAGCCCGACTCGGGCGTGGACGTGCTGATGGGCACGGGCGGCGCGCCTGAGGGCGTGATTGCGGCGGCGGCCTTGCGCTGCGTGGGTGGCGATTTCCAGGGCCGCCTGAACGCGCGCAACACCGATGAGGTCGCGCGGGCCGCGAAGATGGGCATTACCGACATGAAGCGCGTTTACGGCATCAACGAGCTGGCCAAGGGCAACGTCATGTTCTGCGCAACGGGCGTGACGCAAGGAACGTTTTTGCCAGGGGTGCGTTATTTCAGCGGCGGCGCGCACACGTCGTCGATGGTCATGCGTTCGGAGTCGGGCACCACCCGGCACATTGAAGCACAACACCACTTTGACCGGAAACCGAGGATCTGAGATTATGGCCGAGGCATCGAAAACGATTGTGATGGAAGCCCCACGCGACCGCATCTGGGAGGTCATCGTCGACTACCAGCAGTACCCCGAGTTCGTCGACGGCGCGCAGAGAGTCAAAATCATCTCACGTGACGTGGGCAAGGCCCGCATCGAGTACGGCATTCAGCTGCTGGGAAAAGATATCACCTACACGCTCGATCACTTCGAAGACGGGCCGGGCAGCATGCGCTGGGAGCTGATCGAGAGCAATATTCTGAAGGGCAATACCGGCTCCTGGAAGCTGAAAGACCTGGGCGGCGGCCGCACCGAGGTGACGTACTCGCTGGGCCTGGATTTCAAGATCTACGTTCCCGGCATGATTCTCAACGGGCTGGTGAAATCGTCGCTGCCGAAGATGCTCGAAAGCTTCGAGAAGCGCACGAAGAAAGTGATGAGCAGCCATGGCTGATGATTTGAAAAGCCAGATTTCCGAAGCGATGAAGAAAATCGTCCTCACGGGCGTGGGCACGATTTTTCTCACTGAAGAAACCGTGCGCAGCTACCTGGGCGAGCTCAAGCTGCCCAAGGAAATGTGGTCGGGCTTCATTGAAAACGCGGCCAAGACCAAGCAGGAGTTTCTGACCAACTTCGCCAAGGAGTCAGCCCAGGTGCTTTCGCGCATCGACATCGCGGCCGAAGCGAAAAAATTCCTCGAAGGCCATCGCATCAAGATCAGCGTGGAAGTCGACTTTGACAAAAAGCACGTCAAAGCCACGCATAGCCGCGAAGACCGCGCGTCGCGCACGTCTCATGACGATGGCGACGAAGGCGCGGACGTTTAAGAAGTCCGGCAAGGTTATTCGCATGGGCCGCCTGTGAATTCAGGGGTCTGCACTGGTCTGCCCTGTGTCTGGACTGACACAGGTGAAAGGCCTGTTTGCCCCTGCTATAATGCAGAGTGGGGGACCGTTCCGGTGAAATTTTCAAGATCGAGTCATCAGCTTCCACACTGACATGCGCCGCACCCGTTTCGGGGGACGAGACGGGTTCGTAGGCACTATCAATGCACCGGAATGGCCCTTCACCTTTTTAGTCCGACTTGCCACCGTAGATGTGCACCAGCGCTTCGTAGAGCTTGGGGTCGACCTTGGCCATGAGCTTGTCCTTGATGAGCTTGAAGGCCTCAAAAGGCGGCTTAGCCTTGGAGTATGACCGGTCGGTGGTGATGGCGTTGAAGATGTCCGAGATGGCGACGATCTTGGCGAAGATCGAAACCTGCTCGTGGCGCAAACCCATGGGGTAGCCCGTGCCATTGGAATCTTCGTGGTGCTGCAGCACCGCCAGCTTCGCGCGCATGCCGACTTGCGGGTTGTCTTTGAGGATCTCGTAGCCCCAGAGCGAGTGCTTTTTCATCTCGGCCCATTCGGCTTCGTCGAGCGGGCCTTTTTTATTGATGATCTCTTTTGCGATGCGCGTCTTGCCGATGTCGTGCAGCAGGCCGCCTACGCCGGCCTCGATCAGGCCCGCCTCGTCATGGACGCCCACTTTTTTGGCCAGAATAATCGCGGTCGTGGCCACGCCCACCGAGTGCTGCAAGGTGTAGTGGTCATGGCTCGAAAGGCTGAGCAGCAGCTGATAGGCTTTGGGATCGCGCATGAGCACGTAAACAAAGCCTGAAACGGCTTTCACGCCGCGCTGAATGTTTTCGGCGCTGGGCGTGGCGATGATGTCGCTCATGACGTTCATGGCCGACTTGCGCAGCAGTCCCACCTTGTGCTCGTCGGCCATGGGCGAAACGCTATCCATTTTGTCGAGCAGCTCTTCGACGTACTGAGTGAACATGGGCACATCGGGCCGCTGGATGAAAAGATCGGTGGTTCCGCTTTGCGAAAGGGCATCGAGCTCGGCCTGACTGACATACATGCCTTTACCGCGAAAGAGCTTGTACTCGCCAGGCAGGCGGTCGCCCTGGCCTATATGGGCCACGAACAAGGCCACGTCCGGCAGTTGGTGCAGGACAATCAAATCCAGGCTTACAGCCAGATAGGTCAGGTTCAGGCGCGAGATCTGGGAGTAGTACCGGTCAATGGCCGTAGACAGGCGGTGCGACTCAGCCAGGGCCTCAATATCGAGTTTGGGGTCCATTTTATGGGCGGTTCCGGAGTTCGATGACATGCCTGTCTTATCGGCGGCACCCCGGCCGGCATACCTAGGTCATTTGTGCCTCACCTCAAGGGTGGGGGGGTGTCGCCGGTACACCATGTGTCTAGGCACTAGACAGACAAAACGGGGCCTGGTTTGGAGCCCCTGCCTGTAATTTCAGCTAGTTGAAATTTCTTGGTGCGGTGGCCTTTCTTGGCACTTTCGTTGCTCTTATCTAGTTTCACGAACGCGCTGCCAGAGTGCAGCGTCAGTTGAGAGTTGAAGTTGGTAATAGTTGTTGTTGCAGTAGAAAGAGGTTCATCATCATGGCTAATAGAGACAAGTCCCAGAACGTCGGTTTCGTTTACACGAATATTTATCAAATCTACAAGAAGGCCCAAAATACGGCGCCCGCAGCGTCCGGCGCCAATACCGCTGCAGCTACCGCTCAGAAGATCACTTCTGATCAACGCGTCTGGCGCGCCGAAGATCTCGCCGATGTCAAAATCACCAAATTTGAACCCCGCACTTTGGCCGCTGCTCGTCCGGTTTTGACCGAAGCTGACGCAAACGCCAAGGCTCTGCACTCCGGTAATCCCTTTGACGACCTCAAGGCCAACTTGACCAAGCTTCAAGACCTCCATTCGAAGCTGCGTTTCATGTTGAGCGAGCTCGAAGGCCTCGTCGGTAAAAAGTAATAAGCTGTCCTGTCCGTAGATCTCTCTCTCTCTCTCTCTCTCCGTCTCTCGGGGTCCGTGCGTCGCGTTCGCGATGAACGGACCCCATAAAGAGAGCCGCGTCTTGAGACGACGCAAAATTTATAAGCTGTCCTGTCCCTCTCTCTCTCTCTCTCGGGGCCCGGTCATCGATCAGATGGACGGGCCCTTTTTCATTCCCGGTGACCCGTGTCCAGTGTCCAGTGACCAGTAACGGGGCCGGTACCGGTTCCGGCACCGGTTACGTATTCGGTATCCGAATCCGGGCTCTCGGCTGAGTGTTCCTCTCGAGAGTGGCCACATTTTGGACTTCGGACTTCGAGTTGCGCTCCTCGGCCAAATCCAAAGTCCAAAATGTGGCCAGTGTCCTTGGGGGCTCAGTCGTTGCCTGTTTTATGGCCCTGGGGCCGAGCAGTTGTTCAGCCTTTAGGAATACGAAAGGTGAGCACGCCATCGGCATAGTCGCGGGTCATGTTGTTCATCTCGAGCTTGCCGCGCACGGGGAACGATTCGGTGTAGCTTTGATAAGAGCTGGTCGTGGCCTGGTGCCCATCCTCGAGATTGACCTTGTTGTCAAACCGGCGAGTGCCGCTCAGGGTAATGCTGTTTCGCTGCAGTGAAATTCGCACGTTCTCGTGCTCGTGAGGCGGAACCGGCATGGTGACGACGTACTCGGTCTCGCGGTCATCCACGCGCGCGTTGATGGTATGCACGCGGTAGAAGGCGTCGGCGGCCGCGCGCGATTCGTGCGAGGCCACGCGCTCGGCGTTCTTGGCGATGGTTTGATTGAGCTGTTCGCGGCCGATGTCGCGGTGGAATTTGAGCTCCTTGTCGTCGTTCGTCATCTGGGCGAGCAGGGTTTTATCTTTGCTGGCGGTGTAGGCTTTGCCGCGGATTTCGTACTCTGCCGCGAGCTTTTTTTGCAGCGCCTGGCTGGCCTGGCTGTTGTCTTCGATGGCTTTGTTGCGGGCGGCCGACAGGATCTGGCGTTGCTGGTCGTAGCCGCGGCGGGCGATGTCTTCCTGGCTTTGGGCTTCGGCGGTAATCGTGTTCATCGCGAAGGCCGTGCGGCTTTGCAGCTCGCGCATCTGGTCGCGTGAGTGTTTGCGCGCGCCCTCGAGCTCGTGCGCCTGGCCATTTTGGGTTTCCATGAGCTTGCGCGAGCCCTCGCTGTGCTGATGGTTGAGCATGCGTTGGTTGTCCAGGCTCAGCCGGGTGGCGCGGTCGTCGGCATCCATTTCCAGGCGCTGCTGGTTGGTTTTTAGATTTTCGCGCTCGCGCAGGAGCTGCTCCGCGCCCGCGCGCTTGTCGAACTCGATGGATTTGGTGATCTGATTCTGGTTGTCGGCGGCGTTGATCTTGAGCGCCTCGAGCTTTTGCGCCCCTTCATTGACGATCGTGCGCTTGCGGTCGTCGATCGTGTCCTGGACGCGCGTGGCCTCGTAAATTCCTTTTTCGTTGATGTCGTCGATGCGTCGGGCCTGCTGAATGTGAGCCTGGGCTGCCTCGCGGGAAGCGCGCAGCGAGCTTTCCGACTCGCTGTTTTCCGAGTTGGCGCGAATGCGGTCCATGGCCGCCTCGTGCTGTTTGAGCAGCGCGGCGCGCTGGCTTTCGAGCTCCTGCGCCGACTTCTGCAGCTGCACCGCCTTGGTCTGGAACTGCCGTTTGGCGTCCTCGGTCAGCTTGCGCGTCTCGGTTTCGTACTGCTTGGAGCGGTTCTCGGCAACCGACTTGGCCTGCTCGATGCGGTTCTCGGAGTCCCGGCGTTTGCCTTCGATGTCGCGGGTCGAGGACTCGTACAGGTTCTGCAACTCGTTTTCGCGCGACAGCACGAGCTTCTCCATCTCGTCCTGACGACGTTCCTCGGCGCGCTTCATATCGGCGGCACGCTCTTCCTGCATGCGCTTCTGACGAATTGTTTCGCCAGCGTCGCGCGAGCTGCCACCAACCGAGTCAATTGCCATAAAGCTAATTCCTTACTGGCTGAATTCCAGCGCCTCGAAAAGGTTGTTCTCGACGATCGAGAAGTAGGTTCGTACCACCCGGTCGCGAGTTTCAATGGTGAGATTTTCGAGGTATGCGCGTTTGGAAACAAGAGTGGGCTGCAAGATCAGATTCTCGATGTGTTTTTCCGTGGTCTCGGTCTCCAGCGATTCCTCTTCCGCGGCTCCGAATGCTGCCCGAATGATATCGGCATCGAACAAGACATGATGACCGCGGCACGACTGCTCGATCAGATACTCGACTTGATCCAACTGCTTTTGATTGACGTAGATCACGTGGCTCTCCTTTCCACCGGTGACGACCTACCGAACGTTGGCTTCGATCCTTTGAAGCCCATAAACAATATTGTAGGGGACGTGCGAACCGCTTTCAAGCGCCGCGCGTCATAAGTATGCAAGAATACTTGAGTTATTTGATCAAACTAATTTCCCACTTCTGCCCAAAAATCTGTAAAATGAAATTATTAGGGGTAGATATCTGGAAGAATTAAGGTTTTCCGAATATTGCGCGAACTGCCGTAAGAGCCTAGCTGCTCTCGAGAAAATCCTTTTCGTCGAAAAGGAGCTAGGCAGATGTTTCTGCTGCGAGGAATGTATTCGAGACTATTTTCAGCCCACGGTCGACTTTATGGACGAGGAGTACCGCCGCCTGCGAAAGGAGGGAGACCTTTCTGAGGTCGAAGCGTTGCGATTTTCGCACTACCGGTCGTTAGCGCTGGAAGATCCTAATGAGATCTGGTCCGAGAAGACCTTCATCGACGACGAGGGCAATGAATGGTGCACGTTCATCGCGCGCCATCGGGTGGCCCAGATTGACGCGGACTCCGAAATCGACGAGTTCATGATGATCGCCGTGTGCGAGCCCGCGCTGCTCGAAGCCGGGCGGCCCGCCAAAGGGCTCGAAGTGATTTTTACCTTTCCCACGCTGGACCCCGACCTGGTTCAGCATTTTCGCAAGGGCATCAACTCACTGAATAAAGCCTTCGGAGTGGGCTGGGCACGGGGACGAGCTGCCTAAGCATTTGTTCATCGCCTCGGTATAGTTGGCGTCAACCACTACCATGTAGTTGATGGTGGCCGTGGCGTTCGTGAACACGGGAAGAATGGCGCTGCCCGTGACTGAGTAGCATTGAGGGTTAGCCGCCAGGTGCGGTGCGCCGGTGGCCGGCTGGTTCATGGGGTAGAAGCACAGCGCGCCCGATTCGGTCGTGCCGTTTACCTTGAACGACAAGTTGTTCGAGGTCGACTTGCATATGGTAAAGTCATCGAGGCCGGTGAAGTCCCAGCCCGTCGTGATGATGTTATCTTTGAGCAGCACGTTGGCGCTGCTGGGGCAGGACCAGTTGCCGTCAGATACGGCGGCAGCGCCACCCGTTAATGAAGCGGCTTTCAAAGCTGCCATGCGGTCTGGCGCCATGCCGTTGGGCGATGGGGGCGCGCAGCCGAAGACCAGGGCTGCCGCAACGATGGCAAATAGCTTGGCGATTAAAAATCGGGATTCCTGTTTCATACTTTTCTCTCTTTCAACTCTACTTACCTTCGAACAACACAAAGCGAAGGCTCTCTTACCGTGTTGTAAAGCAAACCCGATGCCAATGTGCGGCGTAAGTCGCCAAGCGCGGCTCCAGTTGGGCTTGCGCGGCGGGCCCGAACCCGGCTGGGGCCTCGGGAATGGGTAGTGATTCAAACGCTTTAATCGCGCACATACGCGCCCAAAGCGCGTCGGCCCAGGTGCCCGCGCCTCTTGCATTATGTGGTGCAAGGGCGCCAAAAACGGTGCCGGCCTTGGTGACTGTTTTTAAGCATGGGCTGGCCAGGTGTCCATTTTTTGTACATACTCAGTGACCAGAATCTGGAGGCGGAGTACAAATAACCCCTAAGCATTCGCCGGCTTACAAAATGCGTCCCTGGCTGGCGTTTGGCACCGACCTTGCTCTATAGTCTGTACGGACTAAAGTTCAGTCCGCGTGAGAAGAAGGAACAAGCAGAGCCATGTTGAAGCTGAAGTACAAAGTTAAATTCCTCGCACTCGTCGCGGCCCTTCCGGCCGCGCTCATTGTTGCATCTCCTGTTTTGAATTCCGAACGTAGCGTTGCCTCGCTGAACCAGTTTCGCAACTGGGGCCTGGAAAACACCGTCGGCAATTCGCACATCCACGCGGTTGACGCCTGGAAGCTCGAAGAAGGCTCGCGCGACGTTGTCGTTGCCGTGGTCGATACGGGCCTCGACGCCAACCACCCCGATATCAAGGCCAACCTCTGGCATGAGAAGGGCACCAACAACTACGGCTACGACTTCGTGGCTGGCAAGCCCAACCCGATCGACGACCACAGCCACGGCACGCACGTGGCGGGCATCCTGGGCGCCGCGCTGAACGCCAAGGCCGGCATCTCGGGCGTTGCGCACAAAGTTTCGATCATGGCGGTGAAGTATTACTCTGAAAAGAACACCGGCGCCGAGAATCTCAGGAACAGCATCAAGGCGCTCAACTGGGCAATCGACCACGGCGCTCACATCATCAACTACAGCGGCGGTGGCCCTGAGTTCTCTGGTGAAGAGTACGCGGCCTTGAAGCGCGCTCGCGACAAGGGCATCCTGCTCGTTGCCGCCGCGGGCAACGAACGCCAGAACAGCGATTTGCCTGAAAACTACTATTACCCCTGCGCGTACCGCCTCGAGAACATCATCTGCGTGGCCGCGATCAACATTCACAACGACATGCTGCCAAGCTCCAACTGGGGCAAGGTTCGCGTGGACGTGGCGGCACCGGGCGAAAACATCCTGAGCACGGTTCCCGGCGCCAAGTATTCTTATATGTCGGGTACCAGCCAGGCCACGGCTTTCGTCACCGGCGAAGCCGCGCTTCTCCTGTCCAAGAACAGCAAGCTGCGCCCCGACCAGATTCGCGACATCATTCGCGCCAACGTCGATCCGTTGCCCAGCCTCAAAGACAAGGTCTTCTCGGGCGGCAAGGTGAACGCGTATGCCGCGCTGGCATCTCTGGATCGCGCAGGCCGAGCCGCTCAGACGGTCGTTTCACTGAAGCCCGAGCCCAGGCTCGAAGCCCTGTCGAAGACCTCTTCCCAGAGTGGCCGCCGCATTATGAACAAGGCGTCCGCGAGCAAGAAGTCCAAGCACGCGGTGGCCGCGAAACACAAGAAGGCTTCTTCCTCGGCTAAGAAAGAAAGCTAACTCAAACCGATCTAATCCCCGCCCGCCCGCCCAACTCACGCAATCCTCTTTTAAAAGGGCCTCGGTTGTGGTGACAATGTAGAGGTGCAACGTTTCCTTGCCACTATTGCCAAGTTACCCTTGCGCCGCCTGCCGTGGCGATTCATTGGTACCGGCTTTCTCAGTGCCTCGCTTTTAGTCCTGAGCTTTCCGCCTGCATCGATATGGCCGCTGGCCTTCATTGGCTTCGTGCCATTTCTGCTGGGCCTGCTTTACGCGCGCAACTTTCGCGAGGTGGCCTGGATGGGCGCCACGCACTCCATTTTTTACATTCTGTTCGGCTTCAGCTTCGTGAGCTTCGTGGTCACCAACTTTGGCGGGCTGCCGTGGATCGTGGGCAAGCTGGTACTGGTCATCTTTTCCCTGTTCGTCGCGTTGCCCGTGGTGTACATCGGGCTTGATTTCACATATCCCAAAATTTTTCCGAATACCCTGGGCCACGTGCTCTACAACTGGCTGCCCGTGGCGCAGCTGGCGGAAATCACCGGCCTGTTCGGGCTGACCGTTCCCATCCTATTGAGCAACCTGGCCATCGCCATTTTGCTTTCGCGCACTGTGGGGCGCAGGCAGCTGAAGGGGCCGGCAGCGGCCGGGCTGGCCGGGCCATTTTCGGCCGTACTGGCGCTGGCGCTGGTTGCGGGATTTTTGTGGAATGCCGACCGCTGGGGCCGAGCGCGCATGGAAAAGCTCAATGCGCAGGAGCGCGGGTGGACCCGCAAGCTGAAAATTTCGGTCATTCAGGGCAATATCGGCGACATCGACAAGCTGTCGAGCGAGCGGGGCTACGAGCCGGCAATCGCGCACGTGCTGAACACGTATCGCGAGGCCACGCTGGACAGCGTCAAAAACTTTCATCCCGACCTGGTCATCTGGCCTGAAACCTCTTATCCATTCCTGTACACGCATCTGATGGATCAGGGCGCCAACGCCAGTGGGGCTGCGCGCGACCAGTGGATGAAAGACTTCGTTCACGAAATCAACACGCCCATGTTTTTTGGCAGCTACAGCAACTCGGGCAAACGCGACTTCAATACGGCGTTTCTGGTCAAACCACCCTTCGATCTTGCCGGCCAGTATCGCAAATCGATTCTGCTGGCCTTTGGCGAGTACATTCCGCTGGGGCCGTTCAGCTCGATCATTCAGGACATCGTGCCGTCGATTGCCGATTTCGGCCGCGGGCCGGGGCCCGTGCTTTTTGACGTCAAGGGCGCAAAACTTGGCCCGCAGATTTGCTACGAAGGAATATTTCCCGAGCACTCGCGGGGAGCGGTAAAGCTGGGCGCCGACTTTTTACTGAACATCACCAACGACTCCTGGTTCGGCTTGACCGGCGAGCCCAAGCTGCATCTGCTGCTGACCATCTTTCGCTCGATCGAAACGCGGCGGCCCATGATTCGCGCGACCAACACGGGAATCTCGACGGTGGTGGACCTTACCGGTGAGATGCGCTGGAGCACGCGGCTCTTTGAGCCGGCTTCGATCGATACCACGCTGAATTTTCCGGGTCCCGGACAACATGCGCCCGTGACGTTCTATACCCGGCACGGGGAATATTTTGCCTCGACTTGCGGTGTGTTCACCTTGCTGGCCTCACTGCTGGTGTTTGGCCCGGGCGTTTTGGGCTGGAGCAGGCGTCGCGCCACCAGCGTCAAAGCCCTCATAGGGCGCTAAAGTTACCTCGGCCCCAGCACCGATAAGCCAGCATGGTCAGGGTACTCTGGGCTATCGTGCTTGCATGTTGTTTAGGTATTGGCGCCAGCCAGCTTCGGGCGGGCGAGCCGAACACGAGTTTTGACCGCGGCTCGCGCGAGCTGGGTGCCGTGTGCGACCCGGGCGCTACACTCAGCGATGACGAGCGTGGAATTCTGCTGAATAAACTGCGCATATCAACTTCGGGACGCGCCGTCCTGGATGATTTTGTCCGGCAGTATGGCTCTTTCACGAATTTGCTCGTGCAATGGGATACGGTTTCGTATTCCCAGGTCGTCAGTGTGCCCCAACAGCCGGGACGTTCGCCTGCTGGCGAAAGCCTGCTGGGTAATGGCGTATGTGTGCATCTGACCCGCAAGCTTCCCGAAATTGAGCACGTCGCCGATCTGGCTCACGAGCTCACGCATGCCACGCGGTTGTCCTTCAAAGTTCTGCACGGCGAGGTAGCCGATGTCGCAGAATTCGTGCGCGCGCGCCTGACCGCCCGGGGCGGCGAGGCCGATGCGTTTTCGGTTGAATGTAAAGTAAAGCATGAGCTTCTGGGGCGATGGGATGAATTTTGCAGTCCTTACGGCACTCTGAGTGCGGCGGATTCTTTTGATACCGTGCAGGTGATCAAGGATTTTTACAATGGTCGGCTTTCGGCTTCGCTCACGGGTGAAACGTATCCGGTCATGCTGGCGCGTCAGTACAAGGCCATGCTTGCCAAGAGAGCGCGCGTTCAATACGCTACCAACCCATATGCAGGAAAATGAGAAGAAGCAGGTTGTCGTCACCGTAACGGGGCGCGACGTTCCGGGCATTATGTCGGGGCTCACTGAAATTCTCAGCCGCGATGGCGTTAAACTACTGGATATGGAACAGGCCGTAACTCATGGATGGCTTTCGCTTTCCATGGTCATTCGCTTCGAAGGCAGTGACATCAGCGACACCCTGGTTTTGAAAGACCTGCTTTTTAAAGCCAAAGAGCTGGGCGTGAATCTGGATTTCAAGGTGGTCGAGGGCGAAGCTCAAGTGCGTTCCACCGCCCACCAGTTCGCCATTACGCTCATGAGCGAAGACCTGCAAGCCAGGCACGTGGCGGCCATTTCGGCCGTGCTGGCCCGGCGAGCGGTGAACATCGATTCGATTCGCAAGTTGAACGAGGGCGGCCTGGCGTGCCTGGAGCTGATCACCTACACGAGCAGCGACATCGATGTCGGCGCTTTGAAAGACGAGCTTTTAAAAGTGGCGTCGGTATTTTCACAGCTCGATATCGCGGTCCAACGCGAAAATCTTTATCGCCGCGCCAAGCGCCTGGTCGTCATGGACATGGATTCCACCCTCATTCAAATCGAGGTCATCGACGAGCTGGCCAAGCTTGCGGGCGTGGGCGAGCAGGTTCGCGAGATCACCGAACGGGCCATGAGCGGGCACATGGACTTCGACGAGAGCTTGAAGCAGCGCGTGCGGCTTCTGCACGGGTTTCCCGAAAGCGAAATGAAAGCGTTGGCCGAACGCCTGCCGCTCATGCCGGGTGCCGAGGTGCTCGTCAAAACTTTAAAGCGCCTGGGTTACAAGATCGCGCTCATTTCGGGGGGCTTCAGCTACTTTGGCGAAAAACTCAAAGACAAGCTGGGACTGCACTACGTTTACACCAACAACCTTGAAATCGAAGAGGGCCGCGTGACGGGCAATATCAAAGGCTCGATCGTGAATGCCCAGCGCAAGGCCGACCTGCTCGAGATGATCGCTCAGCAAGAAGGCGTGTCGCTGGAGTCGGTCATCGCCATCGGTGATGGCGCCAACGACATACTGATGCTGAAAAAAGCCGGCCTGGGAATCGCCTTCAACGCCAAACGAAAAACCCGCGAGGCCGCCAGCGCGGCGATCAACCAGAAAACCCTGGCGTCGATCTTGTATCTGCTGGGAATCACCGACAAGGACATCGAAGAGGTGGCGCGGTGAGGGTGTTGGGCTTTTTCCTCGTCACTGTCGCCGCCGCGACGGCTTTCGCCGATGATGCTCCTGTGCTGGACGGCGACCGGCTCATCGATGCGTTTCGAATTGAAGAGCCCATGACTTCTTTTGACGAGGGTGCCTCGGCCAGCGCGCGCTCAACGCCCCTGATTTTTACCATGGATGCCAATGTCCTGCGTCGGAAGCTGTCTGCAAACGGTATTGGGCGCGTGACGTTTTCAAATGGCAGGATTTTAACGGGAACCGCGCCCACGGCAAAGCTGCCGCCACCGCTCGCGCCCTCGCGTCCGTCGACTGAGCCCATGCCTTCGATTTACGCCAAGCCCCCGCAGCATGGCTCGTCGTGCCTGCTGTTCGTCAGCCGCCCGCCTTTTTGGAAAGACGGGCTTTTTACTTTTACGGTGAGCTCGGCGTATTGGCCCATGAAGCGCTCATCGCCATCCGATTCCGCGCACAGCCGCGCAGACAGCCTGTTGGCTTGCGGCCTTTTTGAGCTGTCTGACGTCAACTCGGCCATGACGCTCAAGTGCTGGTTCTCGGATTGTTTCATGACCGTGGGGGGCCTGCGCGAGGCCTTGAGCGAGGTGCAGCTCGACATCAAGGCTGCCGACTCGGACGGCGAACGCGGGGCCCTTGCCGCTGAGGACGAAGAACTTCCCGATAGATTAGAGTTCGAAAAAGCGCCTTATAAAACCACCGCGAAGAAACAGTCCGCAGCCAAAGCCGCGGCGACAGCGGCAGCCGAGGCGGCAAAGCTCGCAAAGCCTGCGGCCGCGGCGGCCGTCGTAGTGCCCAAGCCCGCGCCTGCTCGCGTGCCGGCAAGCCGTTAAGCCAGTACCCCCAGTCGTTAAGACTCAGTCCTCTTGTGCCGATAGGTTCGGTAGGATGATGCAAAGCCACGGCAAAATTTTCCTCGCGGTCATGTTTCTGGGAACGTTCCTGCTCGGCGCCTCGGGCTGCCAGTTTTTTGGAAAGCAGACGCCCGCGGCCGCAAGCGCGCCCGGGCAGCTGACCGACGGCACTTCATTTGTCGGCAGCTGGAGCACCAGCTATTCCGACATCAGCACGAGCGATGTGCCCACGGTGGCTGCGACCACCACGTTCACCCTCGATGGCAGCGGCGGCTTGCAGGTAACCACCAGAAATCAGCTGGGCGCCGGTGGCACGTGCGTGGGCTCGGGCCAGTATCGACTGGTGGGCCAGAACAATCTGGTGCTGTACGTGCAAGCGGTTCAGCCCACGACTTGCGTGATGACGTCGCAGATGCAGCTCTCGAATGTGCAGGTGGCATCTGGATACCTGTCTTACACAGACCCCACGAATAATGGCATTTACCATCTTTTCGCCGACCACGCGCAGCCCATCGCGCCTGTGGGCGTGTGGAAATTTGGTGGCGCCGCGGGCATCGATTATCTTTTTCTGGATGCGCACGGGTACTTTATTTTACAGACCACGATCGGCTCGGACCAGTATCTTTTACAGGGCTATTACAACGTCATAGGCGGCGGAATTTCACTTTTCTATTTCAATAATGGCGACCCCACGCAGGTCATCGGCTCGAGCATCTTCAGCTCGTTTGTCACCAACGGGCAGACGCTTGAGCTGGTGCAGACCACCAGCACCGGCGACGTGACGATCGACGGCTCGATTCTGTAGCCTGGCTAGTAGGGAGTCGAGGGCATCTTCATGTCTTGGATCGGCACGCCGACGCCGGAATCATCCTGTAAATCCTGGTCCCAGCCCACGACCTTGCCATTCAGGAATTCCACTTTGAAGTACGAGCGCTCGTAAAACATGGGCGCGGGTTGCGCGGGGCCGGGGCCAAAGCCCGGATAGCCGTACGGGGTGGACAGGCTTCCAGATTGGGCGCCAACGGGCAGGGGAGCCGCGGGGCGCGGGTACTTCCACACCACGGTGGGCTTGCCATCGCGCGTGCTCATGCTCTTGTCGCTGGGCTCGCCGCGCGCCATGTACACCATCTCTTCGGTAAAGCCTTTATCGATGCGGCCGCTCTGAATCTGCGCCTGAGTTTCGGCCGGAAACGTATTGAACTCGCGTTCGTGTTCCTTGATACGGGACCGGGTGGTCGCGCAGCCCAGCAACAGTATTGTAATCAAAGTTGTGATGAGTACCAGACAGCCGGTGATTCGCATACCAACCAGTCTAATCTGTTCGCGTCGTGAGATCAAAGAGTGTGGTGACGGCGTAATGATCGGACAGCGGCTTGTCACTCTGCACGGCTTCGGTAAAGGCCAGGGCCGAGCTGCGAACCCCGATGCGCAGCTCGTAGGTGTCGCGGTAGAAGATGTAGTCCAGCCGCTGGCGGTGGTCTTCGTGGCTCAACGCGGGTGCTGCCCAGGGGTTCTTGACGATGTCGTAGCTAAAGCCGTCGGTCTGTTCCTGCGTGGGATTGGATAAACCTCGGATATACTCATCATAGGAGTCACGCAGCATCAGATTGCCCTGAAGCTCATCGTAGTTCGTGGAATGAAATTCAGAATTGAAGTCGCCCATGACAATGATGGGTCGCCCGATGCTGTATTGCTCGACCATTCCAACCAGCTGCATCAGCTGCCCCGATCTCACCAGGGATTGGTCCTGCCAGGCGTTGGTGTGGGTGGCATACACGTCCACCTCAAGGCCAGGCTTGAGCTGCACGCGAAACATCAGGGCGCCTTTGCCAGCAGTGCATTCAAACCCATCACAGTCATGGTATTTTTCGAAATGGGATTCAAGAATCGGGAACTTGGAAATCACGATCAGGCCCGAGCCACCAATAAGCCCATGGGCCTGGCCGCCAAACACATGATACGGATGGCTGGGCAGCTTCCAGATGACATCGGTCTTAGTAGACCAGGTTTCTTCAAACGCCACGACATCATAGGCTGCCAGGCGTTTGGCAATTTCCGCGTAACGCCAAGGCGCATGCTCAGCTGGTACCGGAAGTCCCCAGACATTATAAGTCAGCACCCGCAGCGGAATAGTCGCTGCGTATAATGAGGAGCTGGAAAAGGCGACCATCATGGTTAGTGCCCAGCAAGCTGCGATCCTTCGCATCTAGTTCCAGTATGGCACTGATTTGAGATCTGTAAACGCTGGTGGTGTTATGAGCGTGTCAGGACTTAGTTCTGATAAGGTATATTATGTAAACTTATTATAAAGTGCAGCCAAGGTAACCCTCGACAGCGAGTTCTGCAAATGTGATGGTAACGCCTATGGCCAGCCTGTCCACCGAGAATTTCAACGCGTGCTTGAAGCGAACGGTAGCTCGCATTCGCGAGTGCACGGATGTCGACCTTCGCACCTTCTTGAACATGCTGGGTATGTCGGCTCTGCGTTATTCCGAAATCATAATGCAGCGTCAGGAGTTCTCGATTCAGGAGCTAAGGTCCCTGGCCGATGCCTTGGATATCGACCTGGATCTGATATTTCGGGACAAGGTCGACTATGTGGCGTTGGCGCGTCACTTCCGAGGCGATCGTTCGGTGTTTCCGGAACACTACTCGGAACAGTCCCATCTTTTTGGACGGGCCAAAGCCGCGCAGGTTATTTATTCGCATTTGGCCAGTTACCATGGGGAATCGTTTGGGCGGGCCTACTTTCGCCGCTTTCAGCTGCACCCGGAAGCTTTTTCCAATCCCACCGATTTCGTCAGTCCAATGATTGCCAGCGATCTGGTCAAGGGCCTCGCTAAAGAAGGCTATCGTGAAGAACATATTCGCAGTATCGGGACGATGACCTATGCCACCTGCCCGCCGCCACTGCGGCGCAAGTTGGCCGCAATGAAGGACACCAAGACTCTCTACTTGTATCTCTATGAGGAGCTGGTAGGCATTCAATACGACCGCATGTCGGACTATAAGATAGTTCGTCTTTCGGATAGGGGTTGCACGAGCATCGTCCGGACCCGCGAAGAGGCGCAAGAGGCGTTTAAACGCAAGGTTATAGACAACCGGGAATCATGCTTGTATCGCCAGGGCGCAATGAGTTCTTTTTCCGCCCACACGGGCCCAAGCTTCAGCACGGTTCGCGAGACCAGCTGTATCCATCGTGGTGATGAGGTGTGCACGCTTGAGTTCCGTTGGAACTGAGCGCGTCTCAGGCCACTTTCCGTTGGGACCTTCGCACCCGTTCTTGGGCGAGCTCGGATAGAAATTTGGTTTCCTGGACAATCTCGATTCCGGACTCACGGAACTTTTTGATATAATTTTCCTGGGTATCAAAATGATGAGTGAATTGTTCCCCATTCAGAATGCGGGCTTTGGTCAGCCCTGCCAGCGGTTCCGAGCTTTTTGAAAACCCTTCCTGGATGTCCTCTTTTGCCGAGTATTCGAGATATGCCCCGGGACCCACGCGCACCATTCCCGAAGTGAAGCATCCGGCAGTTTTAATTGAGCTGATCTGGGTGGCCTTCGAGACTCTGCAGTTGGGAAAGACCCAGGCGAGTCGGTCGGGAAAGCTGAGCAGATAAACCGCTGCAATCAGCTCGAAATCCCGTTCTGGCGATATTTTTGTCCGATGAAATCTTGAGTTGTCGGTTTTTGCGGTCGTAATGGGGTTCCAGGTGGGCATGCCAATGATGATCGGGTGTATGTTTTCGTTGTAGTGTTCGATCAGCTTTTTTCCATGTGAGATGGCGGAAAGAATATCCGCTTCCGGATGCTCCTCTTCCAACCCCAGCATGACGCCCAATC
>JACQAW010000080.1 GCA_016194725.1 Deltaproteobacteria bacterium | reverse complement strand
CTTGAAAAAATACCGCGAAACCTCCTGCCCGGCGCCTATTTCAGCAAACACTCCAACCGCACCCGAAGTCGCGTTGAACGCCTTGGTTTTCTCTTTGGTCTTGAGTACCACCCGTCCGTTCGATGTCAGCAGCTTGGTGCTGGTGTCGCTGCAGCCAGGCTCGGGGCCAATAGCGGCCGTCTCGGTGGCGCGGGCAGTCGCACCGGTCACGACAGCAAACAGAGCTGCAAAAACAAGAAGGGAGGCGGGTGACATCCCCTGATATATCGGAAGAGCGCGCCAGCCCCATGAAGAGCCGGCAGGAATTTCCGCGTGCTGGCCGCGAACCTGTCAGGCGACGAACTGGTGAGTGCGCTCGCGGGTCAGGTCGAGCAGGATGTGGGACGCATCGTAGTAGGAATGCCCCGAGACTATCTTGCCGTCTTTGAGGTGAAAGACCTGGCAGAATTGAAACTCAAACGTGCGGCCGCTGGGCTCGAGCCGCCCAAAGGGCGTAACCAGCGGGCCTGTTTGCGTGCCCCGGCCCTGGACCTCGACGACCACGGTATCGCCCGAGGCGAGCAGCGATTGAATCTTGCCCGTGCCGTCGCGAAAAGCGGTGAGCCAGTTGTGCCAGTACTCCCGAAAGGCGTCTTTGCCGATTACTGTCCGGCCAAACGCGTAGTCAATATATTCTATCTTGCTCGAAGCAGCGTGGAGAATTCCCGACAAATCGCGATTGTTGATTGCCGCATACAGCTCTCTGATGGTTGCTTCGTTGTGTTTGATGTTGGACATGCCCATGGAGATGCAATGGATGTTCCATTCCTGCTGCAGCTGGCACTGCGACTCAGCAGTGATTGCGGAGCGAGTGCTCAAAGCGGGTCACGGCGGCATCGGTGCGTATCGAGCGCGGGTTCCAGCCATTGATGAACATGTCGTCGCCCCGGCGCACGCGGCTGAGCGCCACGTAGGCCTGACCGGGCTCCCAAAGATTTTTAAGATCGACGTGCATGCGGGCCAGGGTGGCGCCCTGCGCTTTGTGAATGGTCGCGGCGTAAGCCAGCGTGATGGGAAAATTCGTGGCGCTGGCCACGCGTTTGCCGTCGGCATCGAGCATTTCAAAACTTAGCGGCTCGAGCTCGACGGTATAGCCATCCAGCAGCTCGATGTGCAGCAGCGAGGTGGTGATCTGGCGCACGTGTCCGGTGGAGCCGTTGACCCAGCGGCCCCTTGGGGTCGTTGTGACGAAGCATGACCAGTGCGTCGGGCTTGATTCGCAGGGCCTGCGGAATCGGCGCCGAGTTGCGAAGCATGGTCACGAAATTGTCGGGCCCGGTGTAAATCGTGGGAAACGAGACCTCTTTGCCTTCGAGGTTCTGCAGCCGTTCCAGATTGTGCAGCTCGGTGGTTTCGCGAAAAGGAAAAAGACGGGTCAGATCAAGGCTCTCGGGCGGTGCGATGTCGCGGCTATTCAAAAAATCGGTGACCAGCTCGTCGCACTGGCCGATGCGCACGCGGTTGAGCACCTCGAGAAAATCCGGGTCGCTGGTGCGCATCACCGTATCCAGGATGGAGGGCCTGAACCGGCTCTGTGCCCAGGTTTGGCCCTTGAAGGCCCAGTCGCGCTCCGCAGTGCGATCGCGGGTGATGGGGGGCAGCTGAAAAAAATCGCCCACTGCGATGATGCGCAGACCGCCCCAGGGAACGTCGTTGCGGTCTCGCACAAAGCGCGCGATGGCTTCGGCGGTGGAAAGGGCAACGCCGGGAATCATCGAGACTTCGTCCAGGATGATTCCGTCTGCGGCGTTCAGACGCTTGCGCACCTTGCTATTGCGAATTGCCTTGTTGATCGTGGCGGCAGGACCGCCTTCCAAAATGCCCAGCCCGAAATAGCTGTGAAAGGTGCGGCCGCCCACGATAACCGCGGCGGCGCCCGTGCTGGCCAGCACCGGATAACGCAGCTTGGTCTCGCGGCGAAAGCGATCGATGAGAAAGCTTTTGCCCGTGCCGGCCTGGCCCGTGAGAAATACGTTGTCGGCGCCATTGAGCAAATCCATCGCGGCGCTTTGGCAGCTGGTGAGTTCCATTGGGTGAAAGATATAGCAGCGAAACGCCACCATGATGTAAGAATTACGTCGTCAAATTTAAAATGATGCGTAGCGTTGAAATGAAAAACTGAGCTGTCCGTGCGAGAAAAAAGGTGACCAGGCGAAAATCTTGGGCTGGTATGTTTTCTGCTACCTCGAGGGACCCATGAGACACCTGAATCGCATCATTTTGAGTTTGCTTGCCTGTTCCATCCTGTCTGCTGGCGCGACCAGCACCAAAGCAAGGGCCGCAGAAGCGCCCTTCAAGAAGGTCATGATCTTGATGCTGGAAAACACTGACTATGATGAAGCGGTGGTGCTGCCCTTTTTATCCCAGCTGGCCAAGCGCGGAGCGCTGCTTACCAACTACCACGCCGTGGCGCACCCTTCGCAGCCTAACTATGTGGCGCTGATTTCGGGCGACACCTCGGGCGTGTTTCTCGACTTCAACAGCAACCTCGATCGTGGTCATTTGGGTGACCTGCTTGAGGCCAAGGGTAAGAGCTGGAAAGTTTACGCCGAAAATTATCCGGGCAACTGTTTTCTGGGCGGCAGCCTAGGCAAATACGCGCGCAAGCACGTGCCGTTCCTGAGTTTCACCAGCGTGAGCGGCAATGCCGGGCGCTGCGCCAGAGTGGTGGCGGCACCGCAGCTCGACAAGGACGTTGCCAGCGGCACGCTTCCCGACTTTTCAATGTACATCCCCAACCTGGACAATGATGGACACGACACCGGCGCCGCGGTGGCCGACAAGTGGCTGGCAAAAAAATTCGGTCCCCTGCTGCTCAATTCCAATTTCATGGACGGCCTGCTGTTCGTCGTTACCTTTGACGAGGGGGAGCACGACGACACCAACCGCGTCTTCACCGCGTTGTATGGCGCAGGCGTCAAGGCGGGCGCGACGTCGGACATTGAGACCTCGCATTACAGTCTGCTTCGCACCGTTGAGGATGCCATGGGACTGGGAACTCTCGGTTTAAATGACGAACAGGCCACACGCATCGGGGGAATCTGGCAATGAACGCGCTCAAATCGTTTTTGGTTTTAGGTCTGCTGGTCGGCCTGCTCGCGGCTGCGCCGGGGCAAGCCGCTCAAATCGAAGTGGTCGAAAGCTTTCCGCTCGAGACTGACCTGGGTGTGCCGGGTGTGCGCCAGACCCAAGAGGTGTGGCTCGAAATGTTTCGCGCGGCCCAGACTCAAGTGGACATCGAGCAGTTCTACGTCAGCGATCAGGCGGGCGAGGCGCTGGCGCCGGTGCTGGCCAGTATCAAGGATGCCGCCGCTCGCGGCGTAAGGGTTCGCCTGCTGGTCGACTCGAAGTTCTTCAAAACCTATCCGGATTCGGTCAACGAATTGGGCAAGCTGCCCAACGTGCAGACGCGCACGATCGATTTTTCCGAGACCAACGGCGTGCAGCACGCGAAGTTTTTTACCATCGATGGGCAGCAAAGTTTCGTGGGCAGCCAGAATTTCGACTG
>JACQAW010000079.1 GCA_016194725.1 Deltaproteobacteria bacterium | reverse complement strand
GAGGTGCTCAAGCGCCGTTTCGGGCTCGACAATGTTTGTCGCGATCGCCACCAGCGGAGCCACCGGCGCGGGCAGGCGGTTGCGGTCCACTTTGCCGCTGGTCAGCATGGGAAGTTCAGCCACGACGTCGAGGTAGCCCGGAATCATGTAGGGCGGCACGCGCGTGGCAAGGCGCGAAAGCACGTCAGCGCGGTCAAGCGGATTGGCGGGCGAGTCGATCATGATGTAAGCCGCCAATTCTTGGAGTCCGTCGCGCTCGAAAAGTTTTACGCTCGCTGAACGAATGCGCTCGTGCTCAAGAAGAACGGATTCGATTTCGGCAAGCTCGACGCGGTAACCGCGAATTTTAACCTGGCTGTCGATGCGGCCGAAAAACTCCAATTCGCCAGCGTCATTCCACCGCACGAGGTCGCCCGTTCGGTAAAGACGCAGGGCCTTGCCGTTTTCGCCGGCGATGGTCATGAATTTTTCAGAGGTCAGCTCGGGTTGTTTCAGATAGCCGCGCGCCAGCGTTTCGCCGCTGACGAATAGTTCGCCCTTTTCACCCTTCGGCACCGGACGCAAGTTGGCGTCGACGATGTGAATGCCGTAACCTTTCAGAGGGCGGCCTATGGTGATGGGCTTGCCCGCCACGCATTCAAACGCGGTGGTGTTCACCGTGGCTTCGGTGGGGCCGTAAACATTGAGCATGCAAAGCCCCGGACGGGCCCAGCGGTTCACGATTTCCATGGGGCAGATTTCGCCGCTTACTACGAGCCACTTGAGGGTCGAGACGCCGTCAGTGATGGTCGAAAGCAAAGTGGGCACCGTCGAAAAATACGTCACGCCCTTTTGCGCCATGTACTGCCCGAGCTCGTTGCCGAACCGGGGCGTTTGCTTGTCGCCCACGACCAGGGCCGAGCCGTTTGAAAAGGCCATCCAGATTTCTTCAACCGAGCCGTCAAAGCTGAGCGAAAATCCCTGATACACGCGGTCTTGCGGCGTGGTGCCGCAAACTTCATTGAAGGCGAGCACGAACTTGCACACGTGGCCGTGTTCGGCCATGACGCCTTTGGGGCGGCCGGTGGTGCCCGACGTATAAATAACGTAGGCCAGGTCGCTGGACTTTACGCCGCTCTCGAGGCGCGTGAGTTTTTTTGGCGACTGTAAGTCAATTTCGGCCGCCTCCGAATCGATGGCTGCGACGAGACCGTCAAAGTGTTCCGCCGCGCGACTGGCCAATGCGCTTTCGGTGACCATCATCACTGCTTCAGATTCGAGCATGATGTGGCGAATGCGGTCGCCCGGGTAGCTGGGGTCGATGGGCACATAGGCCGCGCCGCTTTTTAAACAACCCAGAATGGCGATGATCGGATGCATCGAGCGTTCGAAGTAAAGGCCTACGAACTTGCCCGGTCCGGCGCCCTGGCTTTGAAGATAGCGGGCCACCTGGTTGGCGCGTTGATCAAGCTGACGGTAGCTCATCGTCTCGTCGCCCAGAATCAGAGCGGCGGCATCGGGGCGCAGGCGCACCTGAGCTTCGAAAAGGTCGTGCAGGCAGCCGAATTTTTCCGAAAGGGGGCTCGTGTCTAAGTTGAAAGCGTGACCGAGTGAGGGCTTTGTCATTCGAGTGAGTTTTTCAACGCTGACGATCTCGGGATTGAGTTCCATGGCTTCCTCTTTTGGTCTCGTGGCGACACAGCGCGGTTGCATGAAGTGTGCCCCGGTTTGCCGACCATTTTGTGAGCGTTGTGTGCTGTTTTTTTGAGTGAAATCAACGGCTGGCCACACTTTCGGCAGCTCGCGCGAGGGGCTATTGAGGTGTCACTCTTGTGGCCAGGGCCACTTTGGCCGGAAAAATTTACGGGGCTCTGGCTGAGGGGCCACCCTGGCTGAGGTGTCTGCGTGGCTATATCTTTACGCCCAGGAACAGCCCGATCGTGCTGTTTGAAAACTGATGACCGTCAGCGCTTGAAACGGATTTCCTCGGGGTAGGGGTAGAGATCAAGGTCCTCGCCAGTTTTTATTTTTTCCTGCATGCCGGCCCAGAACTCGGGCGTCAGTAAATCCGCGTGCATTTCGCTGAACAGCTTGCGGGTCGTGTCCTGATTGAAAAGAAAGGCCGGAAATTCCTCGGGGAAGACGTCATTGGGGCCTACGTTGTACCAGGGCTCGGCGCGCATTTCGTCTTCGGGATACGGCGCGGCCGGGATACGCCGAAAGTTGACCTCGGTCAGATAGCAAACTTCGTCATAGTCGTAGAAAAGCACACGGCCGTAAGGTGAGACACCGAAGTTTTTGGGCAGCAGGTCGCCCGGAAAAATATTGGCCGCCGAAAGATCGCGCAGGGCCTGGCCGAACTCGCGCACTCCGTGGCGCAGCCTCTTTTCATCGCCGGCGTTCAAGGCATTGCGAAAATAAATATCCAACGGCGTCATGCGCTGCTCGATATACAGGTGCTTGATCACCACCCGGTCGCCCTGGATTTTCAAGTTCGAGGGAATGCGCAGTGTTTGACCAGCCGGTATTTTTCCATGACCTGCTCGCGCGAGGTGTCCTTGGGCGGCTCAAACGAGTCGCGGATCATTTTAAACACGAACGGAAACGAAGGCAGCGTGAAAACCACCATCACCATGCCGCGCACGCCTGGCGCGATGATGAACTGGTCGGCGGAATGCTTGAGGTGCTGGTGCAGGTCGCGAAAAAAATCGGTTTTGCCCTGCTTTTGCAGGCCTACCGCGGTGTAAAGCTCGGCCTTGGGTTTTTCGGGCAGGGCGGCGTGGATGAACGACACCCACGAGGCCGGCACCTCCATGTCCACCATGAAGTAGGCGTGCGCCACCGAGAAAAGGTTGGCCAGGTGCTCACGCTCGTAAATCAGCGCATCCACGCAAAGCCCGCCCTCGGGCAGGTGGCGCAGGGCAATGGCAAAAAGCTCGCGGTGATGGCCGTTGATGACCCGGCCAACCGCATACGCCGCCTTGTTGCGGTAAAACAGCGACGACAGAACCTGGACGTGAAAGTTTGGCTCCATGGGGCGATCCGTGTTTATGGGTGCCCAGTTGCGAAAAACCTCGAGCACGTTGCGCACGTCCTTGCGCGGGTTGGCCAGCGGCACGCCCAGCTGAAATCCCATGAAAATTTCAAACAGCGTGTGGCGCAGCCCCGTGATCATGGGGTAGTAGCAGCGGTAGGTGGGCTGCTCGCCCTCGATGTGCTCGGCCGAAACGGCGGGGCGGGTGAAGATGTACTGGTTGCTGTGGTAGCGGCGGTCCAGAACCTTGGCTGCCACCGAGTTGAAGAAAGTTTCGGCGCATTCGGGCTGATGGTGCTCGTAAAGCAGCGCGATATACGTTTTTTTGATCGTCGGCCAAAGCGACTCGTCGTCGGCCGCGTGCGGAAAATCCTGGGTCACCGTTTTTACGGCTTCCAGTACGCGCGAGTCGTACATGTCGATGCGCTGGCGGTTGGAGGCCCTGATTTTTTCCCATTCCTTGCGTTCAAAGAGCCCGCGAGCCGCCGCATTCGTTTCGCGAAAGATTCGATAGTGCTTGTTGAAGCCCGCCAGAATCATCAGGGCGATGTCGGTTGCCGGATCCATGTCCATCGACTTAAAATTTAACACATTACGGGGCCGAGAGCACAGACTGAATAATCTGCTGGTCGCGCTCGGAATGGCCAGCCAGCGCCTTCCGGATCAAGGCGTCCTCTTTCAGCGCCGCCAGCAGCTGGAACATTTCCAGGGCAAGGTCCAGGGACTGCTCGGTGGTGGCGCGCGCCACGAGCTGGGCGACCAGGCGCTCGCGCGTGGCCGCGTCGAGCTTCAGGCCGCCATTGAGAATTTGATTGCGCAGCTCTTTGAAGCCGAAGGCCTCGATGCGCTCGTAGTGGACGTAGGGCGTCTGGGCCACATGATGTACGTCGGTGCTGGGTGGATCGCGTGGCGGCTCGTAGCTCATCAGCGTGTTTAAAATATCGGTGGGATGCTGAGCCGTGCGTATCCACACGCGTACCGTAAAAAAACTTTCCTCGAGCCTGGCGGCCACCAGCTCGGGCATGGTTTGCGCCAGAGCTTTACTTAAAGCGGCTTCATCCGATCTTATGATGGCGCGGGCCTGTGCTTCGAGCTGCAGAAAACCGGCCTGGTCGGTGTCGGCCAGGCTGCTGGCTTTCGCGCGAATGGCGCTCCACTCGTGTTTTACGGCTGCGATCTGGTCGGGTGCGACAGATTTCGGCGCGGTTGCCGACCTGGTACCGGTAACCGCGGCTTTGATGGGCAAGTTTTGGTCAGGGCTTTGCGGCGGCAGGGCCGAAGCGCCCGCCGCCACTGAGTCCAAAGCGGCCGTGTTTCCGTAGTGCCGGGCCACCAAGGCCGCCGTCACTCCGAGCACGAGCAGCACTGCTGCGAAAATCAGTTTCCGCGCCATTTTTTGGTCTGCTCACCCGTGATGTGGTTGAAGCGATCGGGAATCATCGTATTCATTTCACTTTGCATGACCGCGCGGCTGAGCTCGTTTTTCTCGGCGCCGTTCATGTTCCAGCTGTAAAAGAAAATATCGGCGTTGAAGCCGCTGCCATTCCACGAGCCATCGTAAAAGGTGTCGTCGCAGGCGCCTGCTTTTCCGTTATATTTTCCGCCTACGCATTGCGCGTGAGCCGGGTCACCGGACTGTAAATGCCTGGTTTCATGAACCAGCGTGCTCGCACGGTCTTCACGAGAATCCTTGAAGAACGGATTGCATAGCGTGATTTTTCCTTGGCCGCGGTGGCCCAAAGCCAGGTACTTGCAGTCGGGATCGAAATGAACTTTGCGAACGAGCCCTTTGACCAGCGCATAAAAGTCAGGACGATAGCCATCTTTGTTTGCCCGAAACGTCATGTTCGCCAGATCGAAAAACGCCATCGCCAGCGAGCTTTCGCCGCCGGGACAGGTAAAATTACTCGTATCCCAGTCGATTTTGAAGTCGCTGACATAGTGGCTGTTCCACTGCGCTTCGAGATCGGAGCACTGTGGTGCCGCCAGCACCGGGTTGGAAATTAATACAGACAGACCTAAAGTTACCCATATAAAATTCACGTCATTACCCCCTACGCATCGCGTCGTAGCACGAGTAAACTTGTTAATTAAGTGGCGTGTAAAAATAACATTGACGCAATGAGTCAATATCAGTTGCCCACGAATTTAGCCAGCTC
The DNA here is from genome assembly GCA_016194725.1 of Deltaproteobacteria bacterium. GTDB lineage: Bacteria > Bdellovibrionota > UBA1018 > UBA1018 > UBA923 > JACQAX01. Next base: position 1,962 of record JACQAW010000079.1, on the reverse strand, counting down.
GGACATCGCTTTCTGGCTTTCCTTTAGCCAGGGCAGCAGTAGTAGCCAGTCGTGTTGCATGCCCGGTCCGATGTTGAGTTGTACGGGTACACCCGCAGCTCGCGCAATTTCGGCGACTCGCACGGAGTCATCGAGCAGCACCTCCTGATCGCCCACAAAAAGCAACAGCGGCGGCAGGCCCAGAAAGTTTCCAAACACCGGCGAGAGATACGGGGTGCGCGGTTCGTGACTGCCGTAGTACCAGGGCGCCCAGGTGTCGATGTGTTTTTTCGTGAGCCAGGCATCCCGGCCGTGATTTGTTCTCATCGAGGCACCGGTGCCAATCATATCGGTCCAAGGCGAAACACAAAATGCGCGGGGGGGCAGTCGTTTTTTTTCATCGCGCAGCCGCAGCAGAAGCGCCAGCGTCAGGCCTCCGCCGGCCGAGTCGCCGCCCACGATGAGCGGGGTGTTGGGAAACCGCTCTAGCGCCGCACCGTAGGCCGCAACGGCGTCATCGAGCCCAGCGGGAAAAGGGTGCTCGGGAGCCAGGCGATATTCCACCAGCACCACTCGCGCGTTGCAGTGGGTGGCCAGGTCAAGGCCGCGCTTGCGATAGCCACGCACGTTTCCCATGAAGTACCCGCCGCCGTGCAGATAGAGAATGGTACGGGCGGGCTGCGGCGTCGTTTCAATGATTTCGACGGGCACTCCGCTCAGGTTTGCGGACTCGATGCGCGCATCACCGGAATCAAGAGATTTGAAGACGAAGTTTTCAGCCGCGGTCATGGCGTCGAAATTTTTTCGCATCCGCGTAGGCGAGTAGCCCGGGCGAAAACCCAGGTTCCAGGCCAGGCGCAATCCGTTATTTGAAAGGTGGCTCAGAAGAGTTTCATAGCTCAGCATCATGATCTCTCAGTCGATAACGAGCGGCACGGTGATGGCGGCCGCTTTTCCTTTGAGGCGATTTACTTTTAGTTTGCCGCCCTTGTTGTCGGCCATTCTGCCGTCCATTCCAATGGCAAACTGATAGTCGCCGCTGAATTCCATCGAGCGCGGCTCGATGGTAGTACTTAGAATCCCGTCATTGGCTCTTACGGATACCTGAGCCTGCTGGGTGGCAAGATCCAGAGCCAGGGTCATTTGGATTTGCATACGGACGCGCACGTATTCCTGATAGTTGCGAAGCTGCAGATCGACCGGAAACGGCGTGCGGGTGATGTCGAGCACCCCTTGAATGTCGCAGCCTTCCTTGAAGGTGAAAGACTGGTGAATCGGCGTGCCCAGCACGACGAACCGGACCCAGGCTTCGACCGGAATCTGGCAAGTCCTTACAGTAAATTTGCTGGTGTTGGTCACCACCTGCTTGGTTGCGCCATTTTTCTGCGGATTCATGACCTTGAAGATGTCGGCAATGACCTTGGCCTCTTCCTCGCCGGCTTGCGACGGTGGCCGGTCGGTGTCTGCATGCTTGCCGAACTCGACATTCGTTTGCGCGAAGGCCACGGCGCAAATCAGAAAAACAGGCAACAGGGCCAGAGGTGTTTTCATGGCTTGAGCTTAGCTTAACGCAATATTTCAAGCTGTCTTTTTTTCGTGCAACGCATTGGCTTCCCCCCCCAGCAGAATAACGAGGCCCGTGATGTACAGCCAGAGCAGCAGTACAATGACGGTGCCCAGGCCGCCGTAGGTGGCGCTGTATTTGCCGAAGTTGTCCACGTATATCCGAAAGAGCCAGGAGGCGCCGATCAGCAGCAGTCCGGCAACGACGTTGCCCGGAGTGACGAATCTGAAACGGTGTTTGACGTTTGGGCCGAAGCGGTAGGTGATGGACAAGCCCAGGATAAGCGCCAGCACGATGAATACCCAGCGTAGCACCGCGAAAGCCGCGAGCAGGAGCTGGTTTTGGCCCAGCGCCTGGACCAGCAGCTTTTCGAGCAGTCCACCAAGGATAATCAGGCTGAAGCCGCCGATGATCAGCAC
>JACQAW010000065.1 GCA_016194725.1 Deltaproteobacteria bacterium | reverse complement strand
GTGCCGGATTCCCAAACCTGCACGCCGGCCGTGGCCAGGCTGTCGGAGTCGGTGCCCAGCCAAACCCGCGGGGTTGAGCTGCCGCTGCGAAGGTCGAGCCAAAGACGAAACACATCGGCGCGAGGCGCGGTGGTGAAGGCGGTTTTTGCTTCCGCGGCTGGCAGAGGCACGGGGCGGCTGGGGCCAAAGCCGGTGAGCACGGGAAAGGCAAGCGCAAGGGTGGTGAGGAGCAGGACGGAACGGGGAGTGGAGCTGATCACGGAATACCTCGGATGTTGGGTTCAAGTTAAAAGTCTTGGCCTGAAATCTGAGGTTAATTTAGGCCGAAAATGCGCTGTCGACAATTCGCATTCAGGGCGGGTGGGTGGACAAGGCTGCCCCTCGTAAGTATTCGTTTTGACTTGAGTTAGCTCAAGGCGCTGGCAGGGCGTTGCCCGACCAGCCCAAAACTATTCAGGTTTGACGAACGAGGTTTTCGGGTCGGCGCCAGGCCCTTCCGCTGCCGTTTCGTTGGTCGGCTCGGAGTGCTCTTGTTTCTGCGTGTTGTCTTGTTCCACGGTATTCAAAGAGGGGCCTGGTTTTTTGGCGCGCAGGAGATTCACGGTTTCTTCGACCATCTCGGATGCGGGTTTCGTTGCCGTGCAGGTCAAGGGCGCCGGGTCGGGCACGCCTTTGCTCGCACGTTCGGCCTCGATGATATTGTATTTGGAAATCGCCTTGGCAATTTGCGCTTCGGCAATCGCCTTTTTAGGTTCGGGGCTTTCTTTAGTGCGCAGGTAAGCCAGAACGTCGGGGTTTCCAAAAATCGCGCGACGCGTGCGCTCCAGCGTGGCCTCGTCGAACTCGTGGCCCTGGGTTGAGCCGCTTTCGCAGTCGATCTGCTCGCCGATAAAAAATTCCAGGTAGTCGTCAAAGGGGTCGCCCTTGATTCCCAAATCAAAAAACACTTTGCCAACCGTGCTGCGCAACGGAAGGTCGGAATGAACCATGTCAGCCATGGTTTTGGGCAGCAGGCCCACGAGCTGGCTTGCAGTCAGCTCTTTGTGCTGGAAGCGCTCGCGCACGTCGCGGGTAAAAAAACCGGTCCTGGATACGAAGTCGATGAAGTCGTCGGGGCGCCCCTGATAGTTGCCGCTGTCGCCAATGGTAACTCTGATTTGCGCCTTCTTGGAGTCGACCAGCGGCGGCGCACCTTCGAGCGTCAACACCTCAAGGGCCGTGGTGCGATGGTGGCCGTCGGTGATGTAGATCGAGCCATCGGGGCCGCGAACCGCGCGCACCGGCTCGGGCGGATTTTGCGCAAGATAGGCGGCAAGCTTGTCGTGCAGGCGCGTGCGCTGTGCGGGGCTGAGCTCGCTCAGCGATTTGCGGGGCGGCAGCGGATTTTTCTTGTCGCCGCTGGGCTGCGATTTAAAATCGGCCAGCTCGGCGTCGTCACCAATGGCACTGTCGACGTAGGTGTTTTGGCTCACGATGCGAACCGCGGCCATACCCACCTGCATTTGAGTGGGATGCACTTTGTTCAGGTCGACGGTATACGTGGAGTAATCGCCGAAAGCTGAAAGCGATAGGGCTGCCAAAGCCAGTGCTGAAAAGATGGGGAGCGCGGCGCGCGGAAGTTTTGTCATTCCTCTTTATCGTCAGACATCAGATTGGTCGCGAAGGGCAGCTTTTGCCTAACCGAGATGCTTAGAGATTTATGCAGGCAACCCGGGTCTCAGACGTTCCCTGTCGCGCAAGCACGGGTTGCCGCTGCGAGCACTGGAATGTCGCATAAGCGCAGCGCGGATGAAAGGCGCAGCCTGACGGTGGATTGATGGGTGACGGTGCATCGCCCGCGAGGATGACGCGCTCGCGGTTTCGTTCCAGATCGGGGTCGGGCAAGGGAATCGCCGAGAGCAACGCGCGGGTGTAGGGGTGCTGGGGCTTGGCAAATATTTCGGCGGTGGAGCCCAGCTCGACGATTTTTCCCAGGTACATGACCGCTACGCGGTCTGAGAGATGTCGAATGACCGACAGGTCGTGCGAGATGAAGATGATCGACAAGCCCAGGCGCTTGCGCAAGCTGGCTAGCAAATTCAAAATCTGCGCCTGAATCGAAACGTCCAGGGCCGACACCGGCTCGTCGGCGATCAGGATGCGAGGCTTCAAGGCCAGTGCCCTGGCAATCGCGATGCGCTGGCGTTGGCCGCCGGAAAACTCGTGCGGGTATTTGCGCATGAAGCGGGGGGCCAGGCCCACGGTGTGCATCAGCTCGGCCACCTTTACCGCTACGGTGGCGCGCGTGGCAAAGCCATTCACCAGCATAGGCTCGGCCAGGGTGTCAAACACGGTCATGCGCGGATTGAGTGAGCTGTAGGGGTCTTGAAAAATCATCTGCACGCCGCCTTGGGCTTCGTGGCTCAAGCTGATTTGTCCGCTGGTGGCGCGTATCAACTTGATGATCGTTCGGCCCAGCGTGGATTTGCCACAGCCCGATTCGCCCACCAGGCCCAGCACTTCACCGCGTTTCAAATCGAGAGTCACCCCGTCCACGGCCTTGACGTGGCCGGTAAGGCGCGGAAACAGGGTGCCCTTGGTCAATGGGAAATGGGTTCGCACGTCTTGCAGCTCGAGCAGGTTTTCCGGTTTCATAATGAGCCCTCCTGTATGCGCACACACGACGAGTAGTGCAGAGGTGCAACAGCCTTGATCGTGGGCTGGCCCATGCCGCATACGTCCTTTTTATTCGAGCAGCGTGGCCCGAACGCGCAGCCGGCCAGGGGTTTGCCGAGGTCAGGCGGCAGCCCCGGAATGTTATATAGATCTCCGCCGCTGTGGTTGCTTGGAATCGAGGCCAGCAGTCCGCGTGTGTAGGGATGTCGGGCAGCGTAAAACAGCTCGCGCGTGCGCGCGCGTTCCACGATTTTTCCGGCGTACATGACCATCACCTCGTCGGCCAGGCCCGCTACGATTCCAAGGTCGTGGGTGACGAAGATTACGGCCATGCCGCGTTCACGCTGCAGTCTGCGAATCAGATCAAGAATCTGCGCCTGCATCGTGACGTCGAGTGCCGTGGTGGGCTCGTCGGCAATCAGCAGCTCGGGTTTGAGAATCAGCGCTATGGCAATCATGATGCGTTGGCGCATGCCGCCCGAAAACTCGTGAGGGTACTGAGCCATGCGGCGGTCGCCGTCGAGAATGCCAACCTCTCGCAGGGCCTCGAGCGCGGCGATTCGGGCATTGGAGACCGATATTTTTTCGTGAATGAAAAGCGGCTCCATGAGCTGCTGGCCGATGGTGACGAATGGGTTCAGGCAGGTCATCGGGTCCTGAAAAATCATTCCAATGCGCTTGCCGCGAATCGACTGCAGCTCACTGGCGGTGCACTTCAAGAGATCAACGCCCCCAAAAAGCGCAGTCCCGCTTTCGATCTTGCCCGGTGGCGTTGGAATCAGCCCCAGCAGCGAGTAGCCCGAGACTGATTTACCCGAGCCCGACTCGCCAACCAGCCCCAGCGTTTCGCCCGCCTTGACCTCGAAGGATATGCCATCCACCGCGCGCACGATGCCGGCGCGAGTGTGAAAGTAGGTCTTCAGATCCTCGACCGTCAGCATGCTTCACTCCTTTGCGGACTTCGGATCAAGCGCATCACGAAGGCCGTCGCCAAGAAAGTTCAGGGAAAACAATGTCAAGGCCAGCACCAGACCTGGAAAAATCATGAGCCACGGAAATTCCTCCATGCTCTCGACACCGGTGGACATGAGCAGCCCCCACGAGCTCATGGGTGGCTGTACGCCCAGGCCCAGAAAGCTCAGGAAAGCTTCCAGCAGCATGACCTGGGGAATGGTGAGCGTCGTGTAAACGATCACCGGCCCCAGCACGTTGGGAATCAGATGACGCAAAATGATGCGGCTGCGGGGAATACCCATCGAAATGGCGGCTTCGATGAACTCCATTTTCATCAACCCAGTGACCTGGCCGCGTACGATGCGCGCCATCGTGAGCCATTCCACCGCGCCAATGGCCAGGAAGAGCAAAACCAGATTGCGGCCGAACACGACCATCAATAAAATTACGAAGATCATGAAGGGCAGGGCATACAACACGTCCACCGTGCGCATCATGAGGGCATCGATGCGTCCGCCGAAATAGCCGGCTATCGTGCCCCACAGCACTCCGATGATTAAAGACACGGCGGTGGCCAGAAAGCCTACCATGAGCGAAACGCGCCCGCCGTACATGATGCGGGTAAGCAGGTCGCGGCCCAGAGTGTCGGTGCCCAGCCAGTGCGCGCCGCTTGGAGGCAGGGCTCCCAGATTCAGGTCCTGCGCATCATAAGAGTAGGGCGCAAGCCACGGTGTCAGAATCGCCACCACGGTCATGAAGGTGATGGTCAGCAGACCCAAGAGTGCCAGGCGGTTTCGGCTAAGCTTGAGCCACGCGTCCGCCCACAGCGAGGTGCCGTGGTCTTCGTCGTACCGAGGGGCGCGGGTTGGTTTGATTTGCTGGAGCAGGGCTTTGGCTTGGGCTTGCATCAGGTCTCCGGTTATCTGCAAGCCAGGCGTGGGTCGAGCCACGCCTGGGCTATGTCGCTGAGCATGTTGAAAAGAACAATCAGGGCGCCCAGCAAAATGGTGGTTCCCATAATCATGGTGTAGTCGCGGTTAAAGGCGGCCTGTACGTAGAACCGTCCCAGCCCTGGAATCTGAAAAATAGTTTCCACGACAAACGAGCCGGCCAGCAGCCCGGCCATTGCGGGCCCCAGAAATGAAACCACCGGGCGCAGTCCGCCGCGCAAGGCGTGTCGGAGCACGACACGGAGCTCACCGGCACCCTTGGCGCGCGCCGTGCGAATATAATCCTGCGACAAGGTGTCGATCATGCCGCTGCGGCTCAATCTGGCGATATAGGCGGCGTACGAGGCGCCCAGCGTGATTGACGGCAGTAGTTTTTGCAGGGGTGAATCCCAGCCTGAAACGGGAAGCCACTTGAGCCAGATTCCAAAAACCAGCACGAGAATAGGACCGAGCAAAAACGACGGCATGCAGATGCCCAGCATGGCCAGCGACATGGGCAGATGATCGGAGAGCGTGTTGGGTTTGAGCGCGCCAAGAATTCCCGGGATGATTCCCATCAAGAGTGCGACCAGCATGGCATACAGCCCCAGCTCAAACGTGATGGGCAAGCCCGTGGCAATCAGTTCGCCCACGGTGCGGCCAGAGAATTTAAACGAGGGCCCGAAGT
>JACQAW010000064.1 GCA_016194725.1 Deltaproteobacteria bacterium | reverse complement strand
GCTGGTTTCCTCATGTACAAGCCGAGGCGCCCCCGGCCCTGGCGGCGGTGCTGGCCGCGATATTCATTAAAACCGGGGCCTACGCAATCGTGCGCGTGAATTATGCGCTTTTTCCCGAGGCGGCCAACTGGTTTGCGCCAGTCATCGCGATTGCCGGCGCGGTGAATATCATCTACGGCGGGATCTGCGCGTTGGGGCAAAAAGACATACGTCGGCTGGTCGCCTACAGCTGCGTAAGCCACATGGGCTTTGTGCTTCTGGGCCTGGGAATCTTTTCTTCGACCGCGTTTCATGGGGCCTTTTTGCAGATGGGGTCACACGCCGTGTACACGGGCCTGCTCTTTTTCCTGATTGGTATTTTGGGCGCTCGCTCGGGGCACCACGATATCCTGAACGAAGATGGCACAGTTGGGTTTGGGGGCCTGGTTTCACGGCTTTTTCACGGTGGCGGTGTTTTCCGCGCTCGGCGTTCCCGGCCTGGGGTCTTTTCCCTCGGAGTCGCTGGTTTTCCTGGGCGCCTTTCCGTTTCACCGCTTCTTGACCGTCATCGGCCTGGGCGGGCTGTTTCTGACGGCAGGGTACCTGCTCTGGATGTACCGGCGCGTTTTTCTGGGACGTGCCAGCGAGAACTCGGCCCAGATTACCGACGTCACTCTGCGCGAGCAGCTCTTTCTGGTTCCGCTGGTCCTGCTCTGCGTTTTGGCCGGCACCTATCCCACGCCCCTGATTAATCTTGCCTCGCCGACCATCAATCAAGTTCTTTCGTCGCTCAACAAGGAAGCGAAATAAAATGCTGTCGGAATTTCGAAGCCTGGCGATCATCTCGCCTGAACTGATGCTCTTCGCAACGGCAATTCTTACGCTGCTTGCCGACATCAGCTCGCGCGCCAAAGCCACGGCGCGCGGCCGCGATGGCCATGAAATTTCCTCTTATGAAACCCGTCCCCGGCTGGTGGCGGCGGTGGCCTTGCTGGGGCTGGCCGCGGCGCTCCTGCTTTCCTTCCGTACCTTCAGCTTCGCGCCCACCGAAGTTTTCTCGCGTGCGCTTTCGATCGACCCTGTTTCGCAGTTTTTCAAGACACTGCTGATTTTCGCGGGAATCATTACGGTCATGCAGGGTTCGATGTCGCACGAAATTCATCGTACCGAGAAGGCCGAGCTGCACGCGCTGCTGGTTCTGGGCACGCTTGGCATGTGCATCATGACGTCGGCGGTTCACTTTCTGCTGCTGTTTCTGGCTTATGAAATGGTAGGCATCACCGGCTACGTGCTGGCGGCGTTTAAAAGACGCTCGGGCCTGTCGAGCGAAGCCGGCGTAAAGCTTTTCGTCCATGGCGCGCTGACCACGATTCTTTTCGCGATTGGCATCGTCATGCTTTATGGCATCGGAAAGAGTTTCAATATTTTGGACATACGGGGTCAGTTGACCAGCGGCGCGGTGCCAACCGGCTATCTTTGGGTGGCTTTTGGCCTTATTTTCATCGCACTGGCGGGCAGACTGGCGGTGTTTCCGTTTCACTTTTTGGCCCCGGACATCATTGAAGGCTCACCCTCGCCGGTGTCGGCCTATTTCTGCGTCTCGTCCACGATTGCGGCGATGGCCTTTGCCCTGCGCCTCTGTATTCACATCTTCAGCGCCAAAGGCGACTTGAAGTGGATTCATCTTCAAAACTTCGAGTGGCCCGAACTCAGTACCGGCGTTGCGGCGGTTACAATGACCATCGGAAACCTGACCGCTCTTTATCAGACGAATCTAAAGAGACTGATCGGGTACTCTTGCATAGCCCAGATTGGTTACATTCTAATGGGCATTCCGGTTCTGACCCACGCAGGCATCGCGGCAGTGCTGTTCTCGCTTGCCACCTATGGGATTGTAACACTGGGAACGTTTTTCGTGATCCAGATGGTGACCGACCATGCGGGCAGCGAAAAACTTTCAATCCTGAGAGGTTTGGTGTGGCGGAACCCCTATGAGGGTGTTGCGCTATGCATCTTTCTGCTCAGTTTGGCCGGCCTGCCGCCACTGGTGGGCTTCGTGGGCCGATTCTATATTTTGGGCGTCGTGGTTCGCGAAAAGCTCTACTGGCTGTCAATCGTAGCCGCGATCAACTGGGTTCTCGGGCTGACGTATTACCTCTCGATGATTCGCCAGATCTTTGCTTCGCACAGCCTTTCGGCCGGAGAGCGAAGCCCATCGGTCATGGAAGCGAATCCGGTGGCCCAATTTACGCTGGCAATACTGCTGCTGCCGACGATTGTGCTCGGGATCTACTGGGATCCACTGATGAACTACATTACCAGGTCGCTTGGCGCTGTCGCCTGGTAGCTTTTTTAGGCTTTTCTTTAGATGTGAAGAAAACTACTCTGGATGGCACATATGACAGCGTACATACCGGTACTGGCACTAATGGGCGTTGCTGCCGCAATTGCGACGATCGTCTTGTTGTTGACGTCGTTTCTTGGCCCGCATCGCCCTAATAAGAAAAAGATGAGCGTTTACGAATGCGGCGTGCCGCCGATTGGCGACGCGCGCCGTCGCGTGTCGGTAAAGTTTTATCTCGTCGCCATTCTGTTTTTGTTGTTTGACGTGGAAGGGGTTTTCTTTTTTCCATGGGCGGTCGTGTACAAGAAATATTTGATGATCAACGCCTTTATACTTTTCGAAATGCTCTTCTTCGTGGCCATTCTTCTTGTGGGGTATATTTACATCCTCAAGAAGGGCGCGCTGGAGTGGGATTAACTGGGAGCGCATCATGCCTAAAGACGGATCTCCGGAAATATTAACGACGACAGTAGACGCGATTTCGAACTGGGCGCGGAAGAACTCCCTTTGGCCCCTGCCATTTGGAACCTCCTGCTGCGGCATCGAAATGATGGCCGTGCTTTCGTCGGACTATGACATGTCGCGCTTTGGTGCCGAGGTTGTGCGTTTTTCGCCTCGCCAGGCGGATCTAATAATCTGCGCGGGAACGATAACGTTGAAGATGGCGCCTGTTCTGAAGAATATTTACGAGCAGATGGCCGAACCCAAGTGGGTCATGGCCTTTGGCGTGTGCACGTCTTCGGGCGGAATTTATAATGCATACCCCGTACTTCAAGGCATCGACACGATCATCCCAGTCGACGTTTACATTCCCGGCTGCCCACCCAGCCCCGAAGGCGTCATTCACGGCCTGATGCAGCTGCAGAAACGAATTCAGACCGGCGAGTACAGCCGAGCCAGCCGCGCCCGTGGGCGCGAGCTTGGGCCGCTTGCGTCGCGTGGAGGCCAGAAGACATGAGTGCCAATCAACTCGAAGCGCACGTTGCCAAACTTCAAGAAGCATTGGGCGGCATGCTGGTAAGGCTCGAGCGCGACCGACAGAACGTTCCGATTTTCTGGGTGAAGCGCGAACAGGTTATCGATGCTCTTCGCGCCGCAAAAGAGACCAACGGGCTGGAGTATCACTTTCTGTCAGATCTGACCGCCTATGACGACACCGACGGCGAAGACGAAGCGCAGGGCCGGTTTGTCGTGGTCTATCAGCTCTACTCACCGCAGGGTAAAACCCGAATTCGCTTTAAAACCCGCGCGGCCGACGGAGTTTCCGTGCCTACCGCAACCGTGCTTTGGGCTGCCGCCAACTGGGCCGAGCGCGAGGTTTTCGATCTGCTGGGCGTAAAGTTCGACGGTCACCCTGATTTGCGGCGAATTCTATTGGATGTGCGCTGGCAGGGGCACCCGCTGCGTAAAGATTATCACTGGCGCAAATACCAACTATTCAATGATCCGGAGCCGATTCCGGAGCACCTCCTCAAGGAGGAATGAGAATGAAGACGAACAATACCGACCCGCAACTCAACGACCCTGACGAGATTTTCGAAGATGCCCGCCAGTACATGAACATCGGTCCGTCCCATCCGGCGACGCACGGCACGCTTCGCGTGATGGTGCGGCTGAACGGCGAGACGATTGAAAAGTCGATCAGCGAGATGGGCTACCTGCATCGCGGAAAAGAAAAGATCGCCGAAAACAACACGTACCATAAGTTCATTCCGCACACCGATCGCATGAACTACTGCTCGGCGCTCATGAACAACGTGGCTTACGTAATGGCCGTGGAAAAGGTGCTGCAAATCGAGGTGCCCGAGCGCACGAAGTACGTGCGCACGATTTGCTGCGAAATCGCGCGCATCATCGACCATCTGATTTGCCTGGGCATTGGCGCAGTCGACCTGGGCGCATTTTCGTTTTTCCTTTACGGCTTTCATCAGCGCGAAGAGGCGTACACGGTCATTGAAAAGCTGTGCGGCGCACGCCTGACGACTTCGTATACTCGCGTGGGTGGCCTGGCGATGCCGCCGCCCGACGATTTTTTTCTCGCGCTGAAAAAATGGCTCGACGGTTTCGAGCCCGTTTTCAACGAGATGGACAAGCTGCTGACCGAGAACAAGATTTTCAAGGACCGCACCATCGGCATCGGGGCGTTTACCAAAGAGCAGGCCATGGCCTACTCCTTTACGGGACCGTGCGCCCGTGCCAGCAACATCAATATCGACCTGCGGCGCGACCAGCCTGAGTCGGTGCTGAAGTACGACCAGGTCGACTTTGATATTCCCCTGGGTAAAAACGGCGACGTGTATGACCGTTATCTCGTGCGCATGGAAGAGGTTCGCCAGAGCGTTCGCATCCTGCGCCAGCTTTCTGACAAATGCCCGAAGACGGGTCCCGTGTGGTGCGACGACAAGCGGGTGGTCATTCCCGAAAAAGAGCGCGTCTACAACTCGATGGAAGCGATGATTCATCACTTCAAGTTTTTCATGGAAGGGTTCAACGTTCCGCCGGGCGAAGCCTATACGGCCGTCGAAGGCCCGAACGGCGAGCTGGGTTTTTACGTCGTAAGCCGTGGTGGGCCGATGCCGTGGCGGCTTCGAGTCCGCGCGCCCTCTTTCTATATGTATCAGTCTCTTGACCCCATGATTAAGGGGCAGAAGATCGCCGATCTGGTGGCGTCGTTGGGCAGCATCAATATCATTGCCGGCGAGCTGGATAGGTAGACAGGTAAGATTATGAGCAAAAAAGCACTCTCGGAAGCATTCTACAAGGCGCTGACCAGGATCAGGCCGCGGTACCCGACCAATCAGGCGGCGCTGTTGCCGGCCCTGCACCTTGCGCAGAAGGAAAACGGCTGGATCTCGGACGAGATCATGGACGAGGTGGCTGCAGCCATTGATATTCCGCCGCCGGTAGTGCGTGAGGTCGTGACCTTCTACACGATGTACAACCTCAAGCCCGTCGGCAAATACCACCTGCAAGTGTGCACGAATATTTCGTGCGCCTTGATGGGCGCCGAAGAGTTGCTCGAACACTGCGAAAAGAAGCTGGGCATCTGCGCCGGCGAAACGACTCGCGACAACCGCTACACGATAACCGAGATGGAATGCCTGGGGGCCTGCGGTACGGCACCCGTGGTGCAGATCAACGACGATTATCACGAAAACCTGAACAACGAGCGCCTCGATGGCGTTCTGGCGGAGCTTCCGTAAATGGCTGAACTCATCGTATCGAAATTTTTCTATAACAAAGAAGCCGCGCCGCTCGAGTATTACCGCAAGCACGAGGGGTACGAGGGGCTCAAGAAGGCCCTGGCGCTCAAGCCCGAAGACGTGATTGCCGAGGTGAAAAAATCGAACATGAAGGGACGCGGAGGCGCGGGTTTTCCGACCGGCATGAAGTGGAGCTTCATTCCCAAGGAATCCAAAGTACCCAAGTACCTCGTCTGCAATGCCGACGAGTCAGAGCCCGGCACGTTCAAAGACCGCGCGATCATGACCTATTCGCCGCACATGATGATCGAGGGCATGATTATCGGCTCTTACGCCATTGGCGCAAAGGTTTCGTACATCTACATTCGCGGCGAATACGTGCGCGAAGCCGAAATTCTGGAAGTGGCCTTGGCCGAAGCCTACAAGGCCGGCCTGCTGGGCAAGAACATCATGGGCTCGGGCTTCGATCACGACATGTACGTGCACCGCGGTGCCGGCGCCTATATTTGCGGCGAAGAAACCGGCCTGCTCAACAGCCTGGAGGGCAAACGCGGAGAACCGCGCGTGAAGCCGCCATTTCCGGCGATCAAGGGAGCCTTCGGTGGTCCCACGATCGTGAACAACGTCGAAACTCTGGCTAATGTGCCTGCGATCATGCTCAAAGGCGGCGAGTGGTTCGCCAAGCTTGGCAAATTTCCGAATAGTGGCGGTACCCGCCTGTATTGCGTCAGCGGCCACGTCAACAAACCCGGGCTTTATGAGTTTCCCTGCGGCTCGGTGACCCTACGCGAGCTGATCTATGACCACTGCGGCGGAATTCGCAATGGCCGAAAACTCAAAGCCGTTATTCCCGGCGGCTCCAGCGCGCCCGTGCTAGCCGCGCATGAGCTGGATATCGACATGGACGTGGAGCCGATGGCGAAAGCAGGCTCGATGCTGGGCTCCTGCGGTATCATCGTGATCGACGACTCCTGGTGCGCCGTGAAGGTCATCAAACGAATCACCCACTTCTATGCGCATGA
>JACQAW010000063.1 GCA_016194725.1 Deltaproteobacteria bacterium | reverse complement strand
CGACCGCGGCATGGACCTGCTCGAGCAAACGTTAACTGAGTTTGGCAAAAACGTCGTTTGAGGCCCGCGCTGTTTTTCGGCGTTCGCCAAAAAACGCCCACATCGCCGGAAACGCGAAAATCGCGGCGCTGATGCACGTCACTTCGCCCAGCACGGCCAGCATGCCAAAGCTCACAAAGGCCTGGCTGCCCGCGATCAGCAACGACGCATAGCCAATGATCGTGGTGCATGAGCAAAGCACCACGGCCCCGCCCGTGTTTTCGATCACGCTGGCAATCGAACGCGCGCCATCGAGTCGATAACGGCTGAAAATATTCACCGCATAATCCACGCCGATGCCGAACGTAATCGGCAGCGCGATGAAGTTCAGGAAGTTGATCTTGAGGTGAAAGGCACCCATCACCCCGCCCATCCAAAGCACGCCCAGCACCAGCGCGCCCAGAATGGAACGTGACAGCTGCCAGCTCGGAAAAATAAACACGACCAGCAGCATGACGGCCAGAAAAGCAAAGGCCGTGGCCTTCGGCCCGTCATTGGCAATGGCCGAAATCATATCCGCCGAAAGCGGCGGCTGCCCCGCGATCGCGGCACCCACGCCGGCAACCCGCACCGCCTCGCGAAGCCGTTCAGCAAAGCGAATCACCTCTTTGCCGTCCCAGAAGCCTGCCGGCTCGCCGTTTTTGCCGGAAACCGCCGTGGGCAGCTTGGGGTAGATGTGCACCATGCGGCCTACGGTGCCGTCGAGCTCGCGAAAATTGGCCAGAATGCCTTCCGGCAAATCGGCGGGTGCGAGGACATTAAGTTCCTCCTTGGGCAGCAGCTCGTCCACGAGCTTGTGGTCTTCGGCCGAGAGCTGCGCGATGATCCTGGGGGGCAGTAATTTTTTAATGTCGCCGATGATCTTGATCTTGCGCGACTGCTCCACCGGCACGAAGTCCTCGACGCGCTTGATGTCCGAAATGGGCGTGTTATCGCCATCGCGCTTCATCGTCTCGGTCAGGGCATCGGCAATCTTTGAGGTGTCCCGGGCATCGGTGGTCAGAATGATGGTTGGCGTAAGATAACGCTCAAATACGCGATCCACCTTTTCGCCCCAGAAGCCCGAGCCATGCAGAATCGAATCCTTGTTGCGCAGCTTTGAGAAGTCGCTCTCGAGCGTATCCCTCGATAGACGCGAGAGCATCGCCCCTGCCAGCACGATGCTCATGAGAGTCAGAATCGTGATGGGCTTGTTGGCCCTGACCACGAAGCGCGACACCAGACGCGCGAAGATCGGGCTGCCTTCACCCACTCGGGGGCGCAGCCAGCCCAGATTCTCGATCCAGATCAGCATCGCCGGCAGCGTCACGAACGACGAAAGCCAGCACAGAAACATTCCCAGCCCGCCAATGATTCCAAACTGGTTGAAGCCGCGAAAGTCGGTAATGACCAGCGACCCATACGACAGACCCGCCGCAATGGCCGCCGTCCAGGTGGCCTGCACGGTAAAGCCCACGCTGCGCGGCAGCGCCTCGGGCCCGATCAGGCCCCGGCGACGTTCTTCCAGGTAACGGGCCAGAAAAATAATTCCGAAGTTGATGCCGTTTCCAATCACGATCGAGCCCAGAAACGCCGTGTTCGCGTTCAAATATCCCACAAGCGCGTAGCTGAGCCCGAACGTCCAGGCGGTGCCGGCAAAAAGCGAGGCACACAGCGCGTAGACTCCCACGAAGCTGCGAAAGAACACGATCAGCAGACAACCAACCAAGACTGTCACGATGACAAACGACTTCACCAGATCAGCTACCAGGCCGCGCTGCTCCTCGACGACGTTCTGCACGTCACCGCTGAAGCCCACCGACATGTCCGGAGCATAAGACCTGGGATTCAGCTTTTCGACGATCTCGTGCGCGGCTACCGAGAGGCGCTCATTGCTCGAAATATCGGTAACCTTGCCTGGCAAAAATGCCAGCACCACGTGCGTCTTGCCATCGCGCGACTCAAAAAAACCATTCGGAAATTTATCGGTTCCCGAGGTCCGCTGGGCATATTTTTTCTTGAGCGCTTCGAAGTCAAATTCCGGTTTTTTCGAGGGCGCCTTGTCGTCGTCGGATTCATCGTCCAAACCCAGCGAAAACGGGTTTTTGCGTTTCTTCTCATGCCGGATTCGTTCGTGCACATAGCGCTCGACGTCTTTCCAGTCGGCCGTATCGATATAGAGGGCTTTATTTTTCTCAAAAAACGCGCGCTCGTCGGTAATACTGTCTTTTACCCGCGCCACCAGCGTGGGCGGAAGCCCGCGCAGCCTGGCCGCAACCGCGAGCTCCAGCCGATGGCCGGCTTCGCGATCGTCGCTTTCGATAATCACCGAGATGTGGTTCAGCCCACCCACGCGTCCCGAAACCGCTTTCAAATCCTTGACGCTTTGGGCGCTGGCCGGCAGCAGCTCTTCCATATCGGTCCTGAGATTTTGGTAAAGCTTGACCGAATAAAATCCGCCCACGATGGCGCCAACCAGGCTCATCAAAACAATGCCGCGGTGCCAGCGGTCAAGCCACGCGCAATAGCGATAGAGCAAAAATACGGAGCCCAAGGCTGGCTTGCGATGCATCATCCGGAGTTAAAAACCTAACATATGCAGCCGTTTTAAGCGAGTTTCGAGCATCAGGCCCATCAGATTGCGCATCTCACCGCCAAACAGCACGCGAACCACGCGGCTTTCCTTGATCTGGTCGATATCCAAAGTCTCGTAGGCCAGCACCACCTGAGCGTCGCACCAGGGAAAGAAAAACACCAGCCGGGCCCAGAAATCGAAATAATGGTTGTTGTAGATCACGATATCGGTGCACGCGGTAAAGCTCTGGGCACCCTGACCCCGCTTTTCGCACTGGCGGCTGAAGATCCCGGTCACGGGCTTGTGGTGCCCTGGTTCCGCATCCAGCCACTCGTACCCATATGTGGCGCGGTTGCCGGGTTCCCAGAAATGCGTGTCATATTTGGCCGGAAAAGCCGGGCTGATGGGAAGGTCCTGCCAATCCAGGGGCAGGTGCGTGCCCTCATAGGCCCAAACACGTCCCAGCTTTCGGTAATCATCGATGCGTTTTTCGACGATGGCTCTAAAGTGCGCCAGGCGGTACTGATGGCTCGCGCCATTGATCGTTTTCAGCTCTTCGTCGTCAAACTTGATCTTGCACGAAGAAAGCCGGGCGAGATCCTGGCGATGAGTTGCCGCCCGACCTTCGATCCCAACCGCCCCGGGGACGCCGCCGCCGACGCGCGGCGCAACCGTGCCATCAGCGATGTGGCCGAGCCGGGCTCGACTTTCAAAGTGCCGCCCGCCCAGTCGCCCAGCCAAGCCGATTCCAGCTTGCCGCCTTTGGACTTCCAATCCACCGGCGAGACGAACGCATCGGTTTTCCAGGCTTCCACCGCATCCTTGCCCACCGTCGTCGCGCCAATGGCGTAGAACAGCGAGCCCTCGGTACTGCCAATCTCGGTGGGAGCCACGAAATTGTCGAGCTTGGCGACCCACGGTTTAAGGAAAGGAAAATTGCGCACGCCTTCGGCACAGGCCAGCGTGGCTTTCAACGGCCCTTTGTAGGCAACTACGGGCGGCGCAGGCGTAGCGCCAGCCCAAGGCAGAATATGCGGCGGCGCCGGGGTTGGCGCGGCGTGAGCAGCCAGACTGAGAAGAAGACATTGAGCGCCGCCGAAGGCGCCGCTCATGTGTTTACGAGCGCTGCCGAAGGCGCCGCTCATGTGTTTATGAACCACCACGGCCCAAGGCTACCCTACCGCGCGAGATTCTTTCAATATTTCTTTAAGAACGTTTTCAAGCGGACGCACTCCGTCACGCCCAAAGGCCGACACGAAGATGAAGCGGTCCACGCCCATGCTCGAAGACAAGTCAGTCAACTGCTTCTCGGCCTGTTTGCGCTGGTTATTGGACTTGTACTTGTCCATCTTCGTAAACGCGATGATGAACGGCAAATGCGCGCCGACCAGGAATTTGACGAGCTCCAGATCATTGTCCAGAAACCCATGGCGCCCGTCAACCAGCGCCACCACCAGTGCCAGGTCTTCGTCACCCTTGAGCCAGGTGGTGATTTCCCTGCCCCACTGGTCGCGCAACGTGCGAGCCACTTTCGCATAACCGTATCCGGGCAGGTCAACCAGCAGCAGAACATCTTTAGGATCCCGGGTGAGGCAGAAACGAAAAAAATTCATCTCCCGGGTCTTGCCCGGCTCGCCGCTCACCCGGGCGATTTTGGAGTTCGTCAGAGCGTTGAGCAATGACGACTTGCCCACATTCGATCGGCCGGCGAAGGCCACGCGTGGCAGCTCGTCCAGCGGCAAGGTGGCCAGGTCGCTAGCCTTGACCACGCCTCCTAAAAACTTCGGATTTTCCATAAAACCGCCCTGCTCATCCCATTACAAATTTGGTGAAATAGACTTTTTTCACCTGGCCCTTGGCCGCCCAGCGACGCAAGGTGCGATTGACGGCGTCGAGAATATCCCGCTTGAGGGCATTTTTTCCCTCATCCGTGATGAGCGCCTCGTACTTGCGCCCCTGAATTACGCCGCTCACCATTTCGCGGGTCTGCGGCAAATGCGCGCGCAGGATTGCCGCGCTTTCGGGTGAATCCGCCTCAACATAAAGCTCGAGCTCAAATACGCTCGGCTGGCCCGGGCCAGAATCCAGTGAGCCGCTGAAGCGCTCCAGGAATAGCACGTTGGCCGCCATGATCGCGATTTTCTTTTCCTCTTCCAAAAACCGGGTCACACCTTGCCCGGCTTCGGTGGTCGGCGTCTTGACGTGCTGGGGAACAAAGCGATGGTAAAGCTGGGACGAGGTCAGAAAAACAAGCAGCACGCTCGCCAGGAATCCAAAAGTCAGAATGCGGCTGGTCAAATCGCCTTTGAAAATCAGAAGTGGCAAGGTTATAAAGGCGATGATCGTGCCCTTGGCACCACCAAAAACCTTGCCCACGGTATTGCCCAGATTGCCCAGCGCCGCCTTGGCGGCATCACGGGCCGCCCCGGCAGCTGCCGTGGCCTTCTGCTTGGCACTTTCTTTGGGCTCAGAGGTTTCCGATTCATGGGCCGGGGCACCATGACCTTCTTCAGCTGACGGTGGTGGGGTGGGAGTTGCGTCGCTCATGTCCCATCAGTTTACGACAACGGGCCGAATCCGCAAATAGTCAATTTGACTTGGAAACATTCGGATTAGGGCTGAGAATCCTTGCCCGGCCGCATGCGTTTTGCTAGCCTTTGGTGCTCAATGGAAGCATTCTTCGAATTTGAAAAGCCGATTGTAACGCTCGAGAAACGTCTGCGCGAACTGCGGGAACTCGCCAAGAGCGAAAACGTCGATTTCGGGCCCGAGATGAAGGCGCTGGAGTCCAAGATGGAAAGCCTCATCGATGAGGTCTACGCGCGGCTCACGCCCTGGCAACGGGTGCAGCTCTCCCGCCATCCCAACCGGCCCTATGCGGCAGACTATCTGCCCCTTATTTTTGGCGACTTCGTCGAACTGCACGGAGACCGGCTTTTTAGTGACGACCCGGCCATTATTGCGGGTCTTACGACTCTCGATGACCGCGCCGTCGTGGTCGTTGCCAACCAAAAAGGCCGTAACACCAAACAGAAAATCGAGCGCAACTTCGGCATGGCCAAACCTGAGGGCTACCGCAAATCGCTTCGTGTGATGAAGCTTGCGGCCCAGTTTCACCTTCCCATCATCACGTTTATCGACACGCCGGGAGCATTCCCGGGCCTGGATGCCGAGGAGCGCGGGCAGTCGGAAGCCATCGCCCGTTGCATCATGGAAATGTTCGGCCTGGAGTCGCCCATCATCTCATGTGTCATTGGCGAGGGCGGCAGTGGCGGCGCACTGGCCGTGGGCGTAGCCGATCGGGTATTGATGCAGGAGTTTTCAATTTACTCGGTCATCTCACCCGAGTCGTGCGCCTCCATTCTCTGGTCCGACAGCGCCATGAACGAAACCGCGGCCAAGATCATGAAAATGACCCCTGAAGACCTGCAGCCCCTGGGGGTCATCGACGAAATCGTGCGCGAGCCCAAAGGTGGCGCGCATCGGGACTGGCCGGCTGCCGCACGGTTGATTAAAAAAGCGCTCAGCAAGAATCTCGAGGAGCTGGCAGACCTGACGCCCAAGACTCTCCTTGCCCAGCGACACAAGAAATTTCGCCAGATGGGTGACGTTGCGATCGAACAACCCACCCCGTCCAAGGAAGACAGAAAAGAGGCTCCGTGAGCCCCCCAACTTCCGCGAAAGCCAAACGGGGTCACCCAGCGACACCAGAGCTCCATAACGTCGCGGCGGTGGAGTCCATGACCGGCTTTGGCGAGCACCGCACCAAGATTGCGGGCACCACCGTCACCTGTCGCGTGCGCACGCTGAACCATCGTTTTCTGGATATCAAGCTCAGGCTTCCCCGGCCCGATCTGATGACACTGGATATGGCCATTCGCAAACGGCTGGCCGAAGTGCTCAAGCGCGGGTCGGTGGAAATCACCTTGTCCGTCGAAAGCAGTCGCGACGCGCAGGAAGCCACGGCAGCCACCATTAACGACAAAGTCGCCGCAGGCTACGCGCAGGCGTGTCGAGCCCTGGCCAAGAAGCTCAAGCTGCCGGCCCAGGCCCTGACCCTCGATGCGCTTTTACGACTGCCTGGTGTCGTGGGCACGAATGCCAGCCAGCCCATCGAGGAGTTCCTGGGTGGCGCCACTGATGCCGACATCATGCAAGCCGCGGTCGAGCCGGCCCTGCGCGCTTTGAAAAAGGCGCGGCAAGCCGAGGGCAGCAAGCTCTGCCAGATGCTGCTCAAGCACCTGGATGAGATGGAAGCTCATGTCGATGCCATCAAGGCGCTCGAGGCGCCCGAAAAAGAAAAGGCGCGCAAGCTGATTATAGAGCGCGCGCAGGACACCCTCAAGCTGCTGGGTTCGCTAAGTCAGGCTGCGACGAGCGACGAGTTTTCGGCCCGTCTGCGCGAGGAAGCCGTTTTCTGGATCGAACGCCGCGACTTCGACGAGGAACGCGAGCGCCTGGCCATGCACCTCAAGGAATTTCGCAAACTCTTGATATCGCCCGCCCTGGGCGACGCCTCGGGAAGGCGCCTGGAGTTCGTCCAACAAGAGGTCTTACGCGAGATCAATACCCTGGGCACCAAGGCCCAGAGCCCACCCATCACCACGCGCACCATTGAGCTCAAAACCATCCTCGAACGCATTCGGGAGCAGCTGGCCAATGTCGAATAAAGCCAAGGCCGCTGGTGGCGCCAAGCACGACGCTGTTGGCGAAAAGCACGAGGTTGGTGCCCCCAAGCACGACGCTGGGGGGACCAAACTCATCGTCCTGTCGGCACCGTCGGGCACGGGCAAAAGCACGCTCGCAGCCATGCTGCTCAAGCGCAACCCGCGCATCAAGCTTTCCATCTCGTACACGACGCGCGCGCCGCGCGGAGAAGAAAAAAACGGAATACATTATTTCTTCGTGAGCGAAACCGAGTTTCAAGAGCTCGTGGCCCGCGGGCAGTTTCTGGAATATGCGCACGTGTTTGGCAAGAGCTGGTACGGCACGGCCCGCAGCACGGTGGAAAAAATGCTGGCTGCCGGCAATCACGTCCTGTTCGACATCGATGTGCAAGGGGCGGCCTCGCTCAAGAAAAGCTTCGGCTCCCGCTGCGTCACGATTTTCATACTGCCCCCCAGCCTTCCCGAACTTGAGGCCCGGCTGCGCAATCGAAAAACCGACAGCCCCGAGGCCATCGAAGCCCGGCTCAAAACCGCGCGCGAGGAGCTCAAGGCCGCCCCCACCTTCGATCACCAGCTGGTAAATCATGACCTCGAAGGCACCTACCGCGAGCTCGAGCGGGTGCTTGAAAAGGCCGGGTGTCTTTGACTAAGAACCTGGCTCCCGTAAGTATCGACGACGTCATCAACGGCCTGCTCGCGTATTACCCCGAGGCCGACGTGAATTTGCTCAAGCGGGCCAACGATTTTGCCGAGCGCGTGCACGGCGACCAGAAGCGCCACAGCGGCGAGCCCTACATGGTGCACCCGCGCGCCGTGGCCAAGATCCTGACCGAGCTGCATCTGGACCTTCCCAGCGTCATCACCGCCATCCTGCACGACACCGTCGAAGATACGCACGCCACCCTGGCCGATGTGGAAAAGAACTTTGGCCCGGTTATCGGCCACCTGGTCGACGGCGTCACCAAGCTGTCGAAAATCACGTTCAAGACGAGCGAGGAAAAGCAGGCCGAAAACTTCCGCAAGATGATCATCGCCATGGCCAAGGACATTCGCGTCATCCTGGTCAAGCTGGCCGACCGCACCCACAACATGCGGACGCTCGAACATCTATTACCCTACAAGCAAAAAGCCATCGCGCAGGAAACCCTCGATATCTACGCCCCCATCGCCAACCGCCTGGGCATCTCATCGCTCAAAACCGAGCTCGAAGACCTGTGCCTGCGCTACCTGCACCCCGATATCTATTACAAGCTCTCAAGCAAGGTGGCCAAAACCAAACGCGACCGGGAAAAGTATATCGAGGACGTCACGGCCTTGATGCAGGAAAAACTCAAAGAGTACGACCTGCACGGCTCGGTCACGGGCCGCCCCAAGCATTTCTACTCCATCTATAAAAAGATGGAACGGCGAAACATCGACTTCGAGCAGGTCCACGACGTCATCGCGTTCCGCATCGTGCTCGACAACATCACCGAGTGCTACAAAGCCCTGGGCGTGATTCACGCCACCTACAAGCCCGTGCCCGGCCGCTTCAAAGACTATATCGCCATACCCAAGGCCAACAAGTACCAGTCGCTGCACACCACAGTCATCGGCCCGCACGGCGAACGCATCGAAATCCAGATTCGCACCAACGACATGCACCAGGTGGCCGAAAACGGCATCGCCGCGCACTGGCTCTATAAAGAAGGCAAGCTGGGCAACGACGGCCAGGGCGACGTTGAATGGGTCAACCGCCTGCTCGAGTGGCACAAAGACCTCAAAGACCCCACCGAATTTCTTGAGACGGTCAAAATCGACCTGTTCGCCGAAGACGTTTATGTATTCACGCCCCGGGGCGACGTCAAGGAATTCCCTTACGGCAGCACGCCGCTTGATTTCGCGTACGGCGTGCACACTGACGTGGGCAACTCGTGCGTCGGCGCCAAGGTCAACGGCAAGATCGTGCCGCTCAAGCACAAACTAAAATCCGGCGACACGGTTGAAATCCTCACCAGTCCCACCCAAACTCCCAGTAAAGACTGGATCAAGATCGTCAAGACCAGCAAAGCCAAGGCCAAGATCAGGCTTTACATCAAAAGCCAGGAGCGCACGCGCGCCATGCAGCTGGGCCGCGAAATGCTGGAAAAGGAATTTCGCACCTATTCCCAGAACCTGGGCAAGCTGCAGAAAACCGAACTTTTCACCGAGTACCTCAAAAAACGCGGCGCCAAGACCCTCGACGACCTTTGCATCTACATCGGCTATGGCCGGCTTTCGCCCGCCGTGGTGGCGCATGCCGTACTGCCGCAGGAAGTGTTGACGCAAAAGCAGGTACCCGAAAAACCCGAAGAACCGTCGATCATCAAGAAAATCTTCGAAAGCGCCACGCGCAAAGCCGAAGCAAAGAATGCCATCACGGTCGAAAACCTCGACGACATTCTTATTCGGTTCGGCCGGTGTTGCAGCCCGATTCCCGGCGACCCGATCATCGGATTCGTGACTCGCGGACGAGGCGTGACCGTTCACACCACCGCCTGCCCCAAATCTTTTGAAAGCGAGAACGAGCGCAAGGTCGACGTGAAGTGGAACCTGCAAGTGCCCGTGCGCCGCCACGTGAAAATCCGCGTGCTTTCGCATGACGTACCCGGCATTCTGGCCAATATGTCGCAGGCCATCGCGGGCTGCGCGGTGAATATTTCGCAGGCCAATATTCGAACGACCAAAGACCGCAAGGCGATTTCGATGTTCGAAGTTGAAGTGGGCAACACCGAGCAGCTGGCTCGCGTGCTGTCCGCCCTGGAATCGAAAAAAGGCGTTATCAACGTCGAGCGCGTCCGAACCTGAATCCACCGGGGTCCGTGACCTGTGATCGGTGATCAGTGAACAGTACCCGAACCTGATTCGGTACCGGGCCCGGAACCGGTACCCGTGCTGGAACCGGTACTCGTGCTGGAACCGGAACCGGTACAGTTCACGGGTCACAGGTCACAGGTCACAGGTTACCGGTCACGGGTTACGGGTTGTGCGAATTAAAAAAGGCGCGGCCTCCTCCATGGAAACCGCGCCCTTTCAATTTTTATTTACAGCTATCTTATTATTTATTCGGAAGATTGTTGAGCTTCTGGCGATAAGAATCCGCCTTGCCCGAATTCTGCGAAACGCGGCTGACCCACTTCAAGAGATTTTTGCCGCTCGCGATCAAACGATCATGCGCCATTCCGTTGTAGGTGCCCTTGGCAAAACCCGAACGAGGAATCATGTAGTTGCAGGCCACAACGAAAACGCCCTTGCCGTCAGGCACGACGCGCATATAGCCGCTTGCGAAGTTGGGTGAAAACGTCGCATCAGAGGAGTCGATCAGCTTGGTGGCCAGGATGTAGCCGCCTTTTTCAGCCTTGATCGTGTTTTCGACAGTGTATTCGCCGCCCGAAAAACCCCAGCTGCCGCTTTGCTCGTAGAACACCTGAAAGGGGTTCTGGCCATTGGTGTTGTTCACGATATTGCTCTTGTTGATGAAGTCGCCCAAGCCGTTCTTGCCGGCGTGTTCGCCGCAGCTCGAGTAAACGCCCATCACCAGCTCGGCATCAAAGTCCGCATGCGCGAAAACATAGCCCATGTAGTAGCCGTTGCCTTGCTTGATGAAGCGGTCGGCCTGGCCTTCTTTATTCATCCGTCTCACTTCGGCGTCGGTCATTGAAGCAGCAGTCAGCGACATATCGCAGACAGCTTCGCCGCCAGATTTTACCGGATCAGCCTGCGCAATCGAGGCCACGGACATGGTTAATAGGGCACAAAGTACGATCATGGATGGGGTTTTCATAAGTCTCCTGTAACAAACGCCTTTAAGTCTGGTTGCGTCATACCACAAAAAGCCGGCTGATTCGAGTTTGATTTTTCTTCCAGCTTCCCGCAGACTGGAAAAGTCTATATGTTTGGAATAATTGAAGGTTTTTGGCGGGGCTTTTGGGCCCCTCTGCATGCCCTGAAAATGATTGTCACCTCGCCTCGCTTGCTATCGCTGGTAGTGGTGCCACTTAGCGTTAATATTGGGCTCTATATCCTGTTTTTCCATTACGGCGCGCACTACCTGGATGACCAGATTGCAGGCTTCAACACTCGGCTGGCTCTGAGCCTGCCCGGCTGGGCGGTGAGCATTTCCGCCTTCGCGCTTAAAATACTGAGCTGGTTGGCTCTTGCCGTCGTTGCGGCCCTAACCTTTACCCTTGTGAGTGGAATTATCTCGGCGCCCTTTAACGACTATCTGAGCAAAGCGGCCATGCGTCTGCGCCTGCTCGAAACCGGGGCTCATTTCGCGCATCCTGAGCTGCGGATCACGCTGCGTGAGACGTTATATCTGGAGTTCAAACGAATTCTCATTCTGATCGCCGGCGCTCTGCTTGCCTTTGGCATTGGCCTTATTCCCCTTCTCCAAATACCCGCCGTGGTGCTGGGCGCCTCGCTCGTGGCCTTTGAGTACTTCGGCTATCCGGTTTCGCACCGGTCGTCGGGAATCACTCCGGTGGCCCTTTTTACGCTGCGCCATCCGGCCGTAAGCCTTGGTTTTGGCAGTTTTTTGCTCATCTTGATGATGCTGCCGTTCACCAGCATCGTCTACATTCCGATGGCCGTCGTAGGGGGTACCGTTCTTTATGCCGACTTGAGCGCCAAGGTCACGAGACCAGCCGCAGATACGCATAAAAAAACTTAAAAAACTCGGTCACGGTGACCCAGATTCCGTTCCAATGGGTCCACCACACTGCCCCCTCAAAGGGCTGCTGTTCAAACCAGGCCACGTCGATGCTCACGTCCGGGGGCAGGACTTTTCTGAAAATATAGTGCGAGCGCCGCACGTGGTACAGGCTGGTGACGAGCAAGATGCGCTTCAAGCCCTGCTCGGTGACGAAACGCTTCACCTGTGCCGCGTTTTCAATCGTATTGGTCGATACATTCTCGAGAATAATGTGGCTGTCGTCCACCGGTCCCATCCAGCGCAGCTCGCGCAAAATTTCGCGCATCTGCACCTGGCGGTCCGTACCCGAGATATACAGGGTCTTGCCATATCCTTTTTCATATAATTCCAACGCCTTACGAATACGCCCGCGGCCGCCCGTCAGGCAAACGATGACGTCAGCCGGCTTGAAATTGGCGTCCAGCCGGGCTGCCGCAGGCAGCTCGGAGTAAACGGCACTGGCCATCCAAAGAGTGCTCATGAGCAGCAGCAAAAGCGCTGAAATGAAGCCCACGGCCCACCATAGTACGGGTAAACGGACGGAATCAGGTTGATTTGGCTTCTGGCCAGGCAGCCGTAGCCGAATTCTTCGCATCTTCTGCCAGACTAGCCAGATTTGTGGTCTTGCAAAAGACTAAATTTTTAAGTATTTAACCCATCTGCATAATACATGAGCGGTCAACGCGCGCTCTCGCGCGCTGCCGCTCAATTTTTTTCGCAAAGGATCGAACCATGGCTCGTGTATGTGAATTTTGCTGTAAGCGCCCAACGACGGGCAACAAGGTCAGTCACTCCAACATCAAGACTCGTACGCGTTGGCTGCCAAATCTCAAGAAGGTCAAGACCCTGACCGATGGCGCGACCCATAAAGTGTACGTCTGCACCCGTTGCATCAAGAGCGGCGTGATCACGAAGCCGCCCGTTCGTCGCTACAAAGCGCCGACTGCAGCTACTCCGGCAACAAAGTAATCCGCTCGCGGCCCCGGCCGCGTTATCGAACAGCCAGACATTCGACTTCGACTAAAGCCCCCTTTGGCAGCGCGGCAACCGCGACTGTCGAACGGGCGGGCTTGTGTCCATTCATCTTCTTCTCGTAAACCGCATTCACTTCCGCGAACGCCTTCATGTCGACCAAAAATATGGTCGTCTTCACCACATTGCTCATGCCCAGGCCCGCCGCCTCGAGAACCGCGCGAACATTGTCCATCAGCTTATCGGCCTGCGCGGCTGGCGTTTCGCCCACCATCTGACCCGTCATTGGATCGAGTGCGATTTGCCCCGAGCAAAACACCATTCCATTGGCCTCGATGGCTTGCGAATACGGCCCCACCGGAGCGGGTGCGTGATCGGTGCGAATCTCTTTTGGCCTGTTCATCGACATTGGTCATTTCTCCTGCTGCGCTTCGATTACGGTTATTGCGGCCATGTTGACGACGTCCTCAACATCGCAGTTCTGTTGCAGAACGTTCACGGGTTTTTGCATGCCCACGAGAATTGGCCCGATCGCCTCTGCGCCCCCCAGGCGCATCATCAGTTTGTAGGCGATGTTGCCGCTCTGCAGATCGGGAAAGATAAGAATGTTGGCTGCCTCTTTGAGCGAGCTGAACGGATAATTCTCACGCAGAATTTCGGGCACCAGCGCGGTATCGGCCTGCATCTCGCCGTCGATGATCATGTCGGGGCGTTTCTTTTTGGCAATCTCGACCGCACGGCTCACTTTGAGTGCCGACGGGTGGCGATTGCTGCCGAAGTTGGAAAACGACAACATGGCCACGCGCGGAACTTCGTCGACGAAGTTGAGCGAAAGGTCGGCCGTGTAAATCGCGATGTCGGCCAAGTCTTCCGCCGTGGGGTCGATGTTCACCGTGGTGTCGGCAAAGAACACGACTTTGCGTTTCATGATCATCATGTAAATGCCTGCAAGCTTGCTGCCGGGGCGTACTCCCACGATTTGAATCGCCGGGCGAATGGCTTCCGGGTAGCCGCGCGAAATGCCGTTGAGCACGCCACAGGCGTCACCGGCCTGCACCATCATGCAGCCAAAGTAGCTGCGCTGGGCCAGCAGCTCGCGCGCCAGGCGCGGCGTCATGCCTTTACGCTGCCTCAATTGCGCCCACTGGTTGGCATACTCATCAAGCTTGGTGCTCGCTGCCGGGTCGACGATCTGCACGCCGGCCAAAGCCTGCTCCAGCCCCAGCTGCGAAATCATTTGCGCCACGCGATCGCGTTTGCCCAGCAGAATCGGCACGGCAATTCCGCCTTCGATCATGCCCACGCAGGCTTTCAGGATCTTGGGGTGATCACCTTCGGGAAAAACGATCGACTTCAACTTCGAAGTGCCCGCGGTCTCGGTGCCCTTCTTGACGCGGTTTTTGATCGAGCGCATGACCGTGAAAGCACCACCCAGCAGCTGCTCCAGCTGTCCGCGGTATTCAAGGAGATCGATTTTCTTCTGAGCCACGCCGGAGTCCATCGCCGCTTTGGC
Source organism: Deltaproteobacteria bacterium (assembly GCA_016194725.1). GTDB lineage: Bacteria > Bdellovibrionota > UBA1018 > UBA1018 > UBA923 > JACQAX01. The sequence goes on along the minus strand of JACQAW010000063.1, from coordinate 1,818 downwards.
CACTGCCGGCGAAACCCACAGCAACGCACGCCGGTCGAACGGCTTCGGAATCAGGTACTCGCGTCCGAACGTGAAGGTCTTGCCATCGTACGCGCGCGACACGCTTTCGGGAACCTCTTCCTTCGCAAGCTGCGCCAGCGCTTTTACCGCGGCCATTTTCATGGCCTCGTTGATCTGGGTGGCGCGCACGTCAAGGGCGCCCCGGAAGATGAACGGATAACCCGAAACGTTATTGACCTGATTGGGGTAATCGCTGCGCCCCGTGGCCATGATGACATCACTGCGAACCGCCAGCACCTCTTCGGGCGTGATTTCCGGTTCGGGGTTGGCCATGGCAAAGATCATCGGATCCTTGTTCATCGATTTGACCATGGCTTGAGTCATCACGCCTTTGGCCGAAAGGCCGACGAACACGTCGGCGCCTGCCACCGCTTCGGCCAGCGTACGAAACGGGGTTTCGCGCGCAAACCGGTCTTTATACTTGTTCATGCCCTGCGGGCGTCCCACATAGAGCACGCCATCGATGTCGGTCATCATCAGATTCTCGGGCCGCACGCCGAGCTGTAAAAACATGTTCGCGCTGGCGATGCACGCGGCACCCGCGCCGACGAACACGACTTTCACCTTTTCAATTTTCTTGCCCGTGACCTCGAGCGCGTTCAGAAAAGCCGCCCCGCAGATAATCGCGGTGCCATGCTGGTCGTCGTGGAAAACGGGAATGCGCAGCTCTTTGCGCAGCGTCTCTTCGATGTAAAAACATTCGGGCGCTTTGATGTCTTCCAGGTTGATGCCGCCCACCGTGGGCTCGATGTACTTGCACGCCCGAATGACGTCTTCGGGATCCGGCGCGTTGAGCTCGATGTCAAAAACATCGATATCGGCAAATTTCTTGAATAGCATGCCCTTGCCTTCCATCACTGGTTTGGCGGCAAGCGGCCCGATGTTTCCCAAACCCAGCACGGCGGTGCCGTTGGTCACGACGGCAACCAGGTTGCCCTTGGTCGTGTACTTATAAACAGCCAGAGGGTCTGCCGCGATTTCGCGGCAGGGGCCCGCAACTCCCGGCGAATAGGCCAGCGAGAGATCGCGCTGGGTTGCCGTGGCTTTGGTGGGGACGACCTCGATTTTTCCAGGACGACCTTTGCTGTGATACTCCGACGAATCTTCGTAAATTCCCATAGGTTCCACGGATTATCAGATTGATTCAGGGTCCTTTCAAGCACATAATTTTCTTGTGACTCTCCTTCTCGCTACGATCAACGTGCTGAATATGGCGCTACAACTCTCCGCCGTCGCGGGAACCGCGCCAGTCCTGCCTCTGCCGTTTTCGGCACTGTCTCAGGGCCAGTTCAAGTTTGGTCTGGGCAGCAGCTACCTCAACACCACCACCAACTTCGACAGCACCGGTGCAAAGATTCCCCTGCTTTCCGCGGGCTCGCTGCAGTCGATTCAGGCCGATCTTTACGGCCAGTACGGTATCAGCGATGTTATTACGCTCGTGGCCAATATTCCGTTTGTCCAAAACACGGTTGCCGGTCCCTCAACCACCGACAAATCGACGGTCACCACCTCGAGTGTTGGCGCGGGCGACGGCACTTTTGGATTGCGCTACGAACCTTTTCGCTATCCGGTGCGCGTGATCGGCGATTTACAGATTCAGTTTCCGCTCTACAACCGCCTGACCACCGACCAATGGCCGGTGCTGAACTCGACCAGCGCCGCACCTCTGGGAACCGGCGTGACCGAGTTCACGGTCATGGGACGCGTGGAGTACCCGCTCGCGACCGATTTCTACGTGGGCGGCGCCCTTGGCCATAC
>JACQAW010000062.1 GCA_016194725.1 Deltaproteobacteria bacterium | reverse complement strand
GATGCGCCGCAAATTGCGGTTCAATAGTAATGCCGGGATGGGTGTTTTGGGCTGGCGCAGCAGTTTGGATTGCTAGCGACGCTCTTATCCGGAGCGTGGCCTGTGTTGCGGCAACTCAAACTCTGGCCCCTGCAAATGCTCGTACTCTGCCCCCATTTAAAACATGTTTGCGTCATCTCTCAGCAATTCTCGCCTACGGCTATGTTTTTGAGCTGAGACTGCTTTTCTGCGGCTGGTTTTATTACTGGTCTCTTTTACTGCTCGTCGGCGGCTCACTTCACTGGCTGGTCGCGCTTCCATATGAGTACTTGGCGAATCTCCTGGTCGTTATCCCATTTCTAGGGGTTTCCATTGGAAGCGTATCCCTTACCACTCCTATTGTTGCGCTGAACGGCTGGAAGGGACCACATCCATTTAAAGTCAGTGGTGACCTAGTAGAAGAAAACAAATGGGCAAGTTACATCTTAGGTTTTTGCTGGATAGTACTTGGGTCCGCCATCGGCATCGAAAGTCATTTCCTCCGGCCAATGAGTCCCGCGATCTATTGGTATTCCAAGAATGCATCGATTGACATTGGTAGTGGCTGGTTTCTTTTTCTCCCGCTGAACTGCCTCTGGATTTTTCTCGCCGTGATTACAGCAGTTCTGCAGTGGGAATTACAGGCGGCCAAGAAAAAGTCGCCAACGTTTAGCGCTTCGACGAAACCCATAGTAGGTGACCCTAAATGAAGAATATAAGTATGCCGAGAAGACTGTCCTTGTTGAGAAACTCTCGAATTGAAATCTGCGCGGGAATACTAATTGCGATAACAGCTATCGCGCAAGAGAAGCAGGATCCAAAACACTTAAGTCGGGAGATAGCCACGCGAGGCGCAAAAGTAGTTGCAAGCGAGTTGTGGAACGACCCAGGCGGTCTTTTAAGGGTGACCAACCATATCGCCGGTGCCGACCCGGAATGGATTAAAGTGGGAGTAAGCCTCTATCTCGCCTCTGACGGAGCAATAGGTGAGTCATACGGTTTTGCTCTCGCACGAATTTTGGACACAAAGCCTGTAGTCCTTCTTCGAGTCGCCGTAATCAAGAGTAAGAAACACCAAGAGTTGGAGCTCTCCGATGTATGCGGTAATTTCGGATATGAGGAATCCAAGAAAAATGTGCTCGCAGTTATAGAAAAGCGCCTGAAAATTCTACAAACGGTTGACGATGCCAGTCTTCAGGAGAAAAAATCCGTTTGCATCAAAGAAATAGAAAACTTGAAGGGCCGCATTCCTGAAATGTTCGGCACCCATTCGGACAAAGACGGAAGGTAAGCTTCCGCCGGAAGCAGAGCTGGACGGATACAGAGTCACATGCCTGCGTTATAAGCTATATTCGTGGCACCTCATTTCGAATTGTCCGCCTTGAAATGAAATACCCCGTTCTCTGATCGGCGTAATTCCGTTCCGACTTTAGGAATGCTGCCAATTATTACCTAAAGTTATCGGCCATTTTTACCGACTGTAACTGTATGGCACCAATTTCAGGCTTTTGGCGGCGAATCGGCGCGATGTTAGTTGATACGATCATTCTCGGCATTCTGGGCACAGGGCTCGGTTTTCTCTTCAAAGATCAGTTTGTGCAAATGGGCGACAGTGGTCGCCTTGTAGGCCTGGGAGTAATCCTCATTTATTACGGGGTCATGAATAGCCGAATCGCCGGTGGGCAAACGTTGGGAAAGAAACTCTTGGGCATTCGAGTGTCTGACGGCAACGGTGCGGGGATAGCTATTTGGCGGTCAATGGCACGCACATTAGTATATTCAGTTCCTTTGCTGCTCAATGGCGCGCATTTACATGGTGAAATATTTGAAACCGCTCCCGCGGCATATGTTCTTTTTTTGGTCATCTTTGTCGGAAACTTCGGGATTTTCTATTTCTATGCTTTCAACCGGAGAACCCGCCAGTCGTTGCATGATCTGGCGACAGGCACATTTGTCGTTCGAGCGAGTTCGGATGCAGTAGTCTCGGCTCCATATCAAAGTATCTGGTGGCCACATCTCGCGGTTTTCAGTGTTGCGGTCGTCGGCTGTATTCTAGGTACACGGCATTTTGAAAATATGGCCAAGGGCGATAATTCAATGCAAGCTCTGAAGGACGTAAGCGTGGAACTCGACAAGATTCCGGGTATCAGTGATAGTTCTGTATTTGTCGGCGCGACGGATTTTGTCCAGTCAGGACAGGGTGTGAAACATTCCGGTGAACGAGAGTGGGTTAGGGCGACGGTTGTCTTAAAAATTAAGCCGCCCTCGATAGCGGACGTTCAAAAACAAATCGCCCGCATTGTACTTGCGAAGTATCCGGATGCGATTAACAAAAACGAATTAACCGTCATCGTGAGCTACGGCTACAATATCGGCATTGCTGGCAGCATCGAGAACTTTAAAGATTCTAAAAAGCCCGGTGAGTGGTTGGACAGAATGCCGGCGTCCGTGGATGCGCCAGCATCGGCACCTGCAGTAGCCGCGCCACAGTTGAATCCCGATACTCAAACGGCGCCACCAGCGACACCGCAGCCAGCAGTTACTCAGCCAAACAATGCCGACTGACAGTGACCCCCGCCGACGACTTGCGCCCTTAGTTTGGTGCATTGCGCTATTCGTAGTTATCGCCGCACTGAAATTCTGTATTTATGACTGGGCGAAGGCAGGCCCATGGGGCCCTGGTTGGTCGTGGTGGGAACGTGATGCGTTCATGACTATTCCCCGGGCCATTGGTATCCTTGGCGCGCTCGTCATTGGAGTGCTTGCGTTTGGCCGGCGCGATATAGGGTTGCACTTCGACCACTGGAAGCTGGGACTGAAAATTACCGCAATGAGTCTCTTCATTGGGTCTCTAGGTGAATTGTTCCGCTTGCACGGCGGCTATGACGCAACAATGCGCTGGTGGTTGTTTTTTAGCGTTACAACCGCTTTTGTGGCTTTCTTCGAAGAAATCTACTTTCGCGGCGCGTTGCTTCGCTCGTTACAGGAGGTCGTGGGCCCTCGTGTCGCAGCACTGATTTCGTCAGCAATGTTTATGCTGTACCACCTTGGAGCGCAGCCCTTGTCCTCCTTTCCGGATCTCTTCCTATTCGGAGCATTTGCAGCATTCGCTCGCATTGCCGGACTTGGTCTCGGTTGGCTCATACTGGAACACTGGGTTTATGACGTCCTGATGTTGGCTGGGTTTGGATTTTACAGCACGGTGGAATGGATGGCCGCCATTCAGCTCATATTGGCCTTCGGCCTGGCTTGGTACTGTTGGCGACAAACCGGACTAACTCCCTTTTTCACTCATAGACGAATTCGAATTGCCGGAATTGGGTTTATTGGTCTTTTCTGCCTCCGCATGGCAATCGGGATTGTGCACGCACCGTATCTTGAGAAACAGGCACACACGATCTGGAAAAAGAATTACCAGGCATATATCCAGGCTCCTTCGTTCTACAGGGAGTCGGAACGCGAACTAAAGACATTGTTTGGCGTCTGGTCTGTCGAAATTGGGCCAGATGAGGCTTGGGTCAGCGTCTCTGCTTGGACGGGCGCACACAGTACGTTTTACTTTCCTGAGCGAAAAGCTGTGGCCCCAGGTAAACAAGGCAAGTGAGGGCTATCAACCTGCAATGGAAGATCTAATTACGATTGTGCTGCAGCTCTTGCTCGAAGTTCTCTTCTCGATCATGACTTACGGTGGGATCGAGTTCACGCAGAGCTATTGGTTCTGGCGCCGTTCCAAAATTGCGCCAGCTAATCCGCTGATGCTTGGAGTTAGCAGTCTGCTCTATGGCGTTTTATTCGGCCTCATGTCGCTAGCAATCGTACCAACTCATTTCATTAAACATCATGTGGTGCGACTCATTGCAGTATTTGTTGCGCCCCTTTTGCTGGGACTGCTGGCAAGTATTTCTTGGAGGCCGTGGAAGTACGCAACGATCTCCATTCGGCGTCTTGATCGTTTTGTCTTTGCAGCGTTGTTTGGTTTTGGATATGTGCTGCTGCGCTTCTTCAAAGCTTTATAGGTCGCAAGAGTCATTAGCGAAACTATCCAAAACTTTCCGAAACTCTCCAGATCTATCCGAATGTCTCCGGATCTCTCTGAATCTCTCTGAAACTTTCCGGAGCATCTGCGATATTTAGCGACATTTCCCGGCATTTCGCGACGTTTCGCGAGCGTTATCAAGATAAATATTCACGCCTAAAAATGGAAACAGTTTGACGTGAATGAATTGAAACCGTTACGGTGACGAGTGGGAGCGGAACAAGAAAATGAATTTCAGGGCCTCACTCACCAACTCACCGTCGACACAAACGCAGTGGGCCACCCTTTGTGCCCCCGCGCTCCAAACATCAAAAACAATTTCAGTGCCTTGCACGAACGACGGGCTCCGTCCGAATGCTGACCACACCCCCACAACGAAACGGGAGTGTGGCCAGCATTCGGACTACGCCAGAAGTGGTGCTGAATGATTCTTCAATCCAGGGATCGGGATATTTTGAGAAAGTGTTATGAACAACAGTTTCTACTGATGGAGCATGTAAGCAGGTACTACTATCAGGCAAAGAGCATGAGGGAGTCTTACCGGCGGGTGCAGGAACTGGAAGCGGCGGGTTTGATTCGACGTGAAGAGATTCCGGTTTTGGGAGGGAAAAAATTGATCCGGTTGACGAAGCTCGGGGTTGCAACGGCACAAGAGAACCGGACAACAGAGGTTCCCCAGGGCAAGCGACTTGATCTAACGACACTGAGTCATGACTCGATGGTGACTCATGTACGGTTGCGGCTTGAGCAGCTTTGGGACGGTGAATGGTTTCCTGAGCGCTTTTTGATGCAGCTGCCAAAACTCACGCAGGTAGCCGATGGCCTTTTTCGCTTTCCGAACGGAAACCATGTCGCGATCGAATTGGAAAATAGCGCAAAGGGCCACGAGCGCTTCAAGACCATTCTTTCGAATCACGCCAGGCAGCAGTGCGTCCTGGTGTAAGCGCTCCATCCGTACCAGTCTATCAGGCCATTTTCTTGTGGCAAGGTAGAGGATTTACGAAGGCTTGAGCAGGCGGCGAACGGAGGTTCGGCCGATATCAAGGCGTCGGGCGATTTCGGAATGACTGAGGCCCTCGG
>JACQAW010000061.1 GCA_016194725.1 Deltaproteobacteria bacterium | reverse complement strand
CGTCGCGCTCAAAGTTTATTTTCACAAAAACATCTGTGGAAGCGACTTCAAACTTTTGAATCCGCTGCCACCCGGCGCAGAAGATGACGCACCGGCCGTGGTAAAGGCTGTGCCGAAGGCCAGCACCGATGCCACGCAGAAAAAAGCTGGCGCGGGCAAAAAGACCACTGTTAAATAGCACGGGGCTCATTCTCGATGTTGATTTGACCAATGCGCCGTTGATTGATGACCTCGAGGATTTCGCGATCGCCGGTCAGGGTGGCAACATGCTTTAGCTGCAGCGAACGACGCAGCCCGTCAGCGGAACGACCGCTCAAAGCCCTTACTCACGACGCGGGTGATGGGTGGATTTCTCGGCTGGAAACCGGTCAACTTGCGCTTGCCGTGGTGGGCTTAAAAGCACTTGGACTGCCCCAGCCGCCAGTCGTTCGATTTCCCCAAGACACACTCTCACGGTGTGTTCGCAAGCTCGTACACCCCTGAAAAAATTTCGTTCCAATATCAGAATTTAGCTGATACCGTGGATGCGTTACATATCAGCTGCCTTCAGAGTTTACTGAGTATCGTACTCAAGCCCTCTTTAGCGGCCCCTAGCCTTTAAGGAGGTATTTTATGGGTAAAAAATTATACGTCGGTAATCTTCCGTTTTCCGCAAACGACGAATCTCTTCAGCAGATTTTCTCGCAAGCTGGAAAAGTTGAATCTTCGAAGGTGATCACGGACCGTGACACCGGTCGCAGCAAGGGTTTCGGTTTCGTCGAAATGTCGACTGAAGCTGAGGCTGCTGATGCGATCAGCAAGTTCAATGGCGCTGATTACGAAGGCCGTCCTATGACGGTTAACGAAGCTAAGCCAATGGCCCCTCGTGAAGGCGGTCGTGGCGGCTTCGGCGGCGGCGGCGGTCGTGGCGGCTTCGGCGGCGGCGGCGGTGGACGCGGCGGTCGTGGCGGCGGTGGCGGCGGTCGCTACTAAGCTTTTTTTGATTTGATTTCTGCGCGGGCATTTTGGAACATCAAGGGGTGGCTGAGATGCCCGCGCGGTTTTTAAAACAGTCCAGTTAAGGAGCGGGCGGCTTGTCGAGAGAAGATCTCATCCGAATTGAGGGTAAGATTTCAGAGTCCTCAGGTGGCGGAAACTATAAGGTGTTGTTGGCGAATGGGGTGACCATTCTGGCCAAGCTTTGTGGTAAAATGAAACGGTTCAACATCCGCGTCATCGTCGGTGATACGGTCACGGTAGGCATCTCGCCCTATGACTCCACACATGGCCTGATCGTTCATCGGACAAAAGCTCCATAGGAAAGAATGACATTCTTACAACACGTGCTGGAACCCCCTTCTTACGGCTTTAAAAAGGCCGATGGTTCCCTGTATATTCCCTCAAAAAAAGAAATTTTTTCTGAGTTTTTTTTCCGCACCAATATTTTCAAGACCCCTAAAAACTGGCTTTCGTTCGTAAGCTGGTCCGCGACGCTTTCGCTCATCATTCCTTTCGCCATTTTCATGAGCTACTTTTTCAGCTGGAAGCTCATGATCTTCGGCCTGGCTTACAGCATGATCGTCATGGGCACGCATGGCACGATTTATCTGCATCGCTATTCGACGCATCGGGCGTTCAAGTTCACGAACAGAGCTTATCTTTTTTTCGCGCGCAACCTGTCCATCAAAGTCATTCCCGAAGAGATCTATGTGATCTCGCACCACGTGCACCATCAGTTTTCTGAACAAGCGGGCGACCCGTACAATGTGCACGGCGGTTGGCTCTATTGTTTTTTGAGCGACGTGAACCATCACCCCATCGCGCGGAACATGTCCGAAAAGGAATATCTGCAGCTGACTCGGCTGATGAATCACACTGGCGTGAAGCTGAACAGCTACACGCAATACAAGCGCTGGGGCTCGCTGGCGCATCCGGCCCGCACGGTGGCGCATTACGCGCTGAACTGGGCGGCCTGGTTTGGAATTTTCTATGCGATCGGTGGCCCATCGGTCGCTTTCGCGATTTTCGGCATGGCGGTAATCTGGGCGTTTGGCGTCAGAACCTTCAACTACGATGGTCATGGTGGCGGTAAAGACAAGCGTGTCGATGGGGTTGATTTCAATCGCCGCGATCTTTCGATCAATCAGATCTGGCCGGGTTACGTATCCGGCGAGTGGCACAACAACCACCACCTTTATCCCAACGGCGCGCGCGCGGGCTTTCTCTGGTATCAGCTCGACCTGGCGTGGATTTTCGTTCGCGTCTATTCCCTGCTGGGTGGCATTAGCGTGTATCGCGATTACAAACGCGAATTCCATCGCGACTATTACCGGCCCTATCTTGCCAGCAAGAAATTAAAGCGCGCTCCCGCTGTTGGCTCCGCCTGAAAACATGGTCTCAGGCACGTCGCGGCAAAAGACCTGCGGAACGTTTCCAAAAGCTGCGCATATTCAGACAAAAGATTTGAAGTTCTCATGGATGCGCTGAAAATTCAGCAGCACTTGTTTATAGATATTTTCCATGTGGTTTGGAAAACACTCAATATGTAAATTTAGGGTGCTTGCCCGCGCTCTGAATGAGGTCTCACCCGCTTTTTACGGAGCGTTGCCCCCGTCGATGATGTTAGCCAGCTGCACGCGAGCCGCTTCCCAGTCATCGGCCTTGACGGACCAGCTGATGTCGCAGCGTTGCCACGTCGGGTCGGTTGGGTCGGCGATGCCGTTTTCCCACATGACCTTGGGCACCATGGCCTGAACGATTGAGGTCGTGAGAGCGGGGTTGATCGCCATGGCTTGCGTGATGTAGTCCACGTCCTGAATACCGCGGCGCCAGTGCTTCATGCGCAAGCTGGCCATTGGGCCCTGCAGGCCGTAGTTATTGGCCGCGTATACCGTGTCCGTGCCTGGGTAAAAGAGCAGGCCATCGCCGTTTGACGAGTTCCAGCCCACCTGACCGAATGTCGTGTCATAGGTGGTTGCTCCACCGAACGTCTGAGCGTTGTTGAACACGTCAGTCTGGCCGCGACCGCCCTGGGTGTCGTTGTAGTACGTCGACTCCCAGAAGAACCAGCGGTTGATGTTTTTCTTGTACTGGCCCCAGGCAAGTTCGCGAAGCGAGATGCCGTCGTCTTCAGTGGCGAACGACCCCGATGCGGGCCGTTTGCCGTTGTACATGTAGGTGCGGTTTGTGGGTACAAGTGCTGCATTATCGGCAACCGTCTGGTCGCTTGTGGGAGCAACTGGCAGCCAGCTTGCCGTGATGTCGACTGCTGGAGCGTTTGCACGAAGCTGCACAAGATCGCCCGTTGCGAAGGTCTTGAGACTCTTGCCAACGCCTGCATCGGCTTTTACCCATGATGCCCATTGCTGAGTCTGGGCATAGTTCGTGGATTCGTCGATCAGGTATAGGAAGTACTCGATGCCTGGGAAGTTGGCCGTGAACCAGTTGACCCAGTTGTCAGCATGCGTTCCCATCGAGGCCTGAGTGGCTGTGGATTTCCAGCTCCAGGAGCTGTAAGTGCCGATCGAGTAAACATCGTTGCCCGTCGCGACACCTGGACCGCCGTAGCCATTGGCTGCGGTGTACAGACTGCCGTCGAGGATCGGGGTCCAGTTTGGTCGAGGTGCATCGGTGCTCCATGCCGCGCCACCTTCGTTGTCATCGATAATCGAAATCTTGTGCCGATGCGCCATCTGGAAGTGGCGGTTTCGGACAAGCAGACCCAGCGTATCAGCCGCAGTGCCTGCGTTCGGATAAGTGGTCCCGGTATACCGGTTATTCACGTTACCGTAGCTCATGTACAGCATCGTTTTCGAAGACGGGCTGTCGGGCAGCGTGAAGTTGCGGACGTGGAGCTGAACCGGCAGCTGGTAAGAGACGTTGCCGGCTTCCGTAACAGTGACCGTACCGGTGTAGAGGCCGGCAGGGACGGTTTTTGGAATGTAGATATCAGACCAAATGCTCTGATTCTGCGCGGCCGCGACCGTGAAGGTCGGTACGGCTTCGAGAGGAACCGCGATGTCCGGATAGAACTTGTCGTGGTCCGGACGATCGGTCCACAGGCCGGTGCCATAGCCGGCTCCAGTCCAAGGACGTTGCAGCCTCTTCGGCGTATGACGCTCGTCGTAGGTTTCGTACGACAGGCGGCTGATGCCCTTGATTTGCAGATAACGAACGTAGAAGATCTCGATGTTTCTCTGTGACCAGTCGAAGACCCCGTTGCCGGTGGCCGCGACAGAGCCAATCACCGTGCCGCCGGGGCCGGTGAGCTGGTTGAATGTTACCGCGACGTTTGGTGCGTTGAACTTCGCGGCTTCGAGCACGAGGTTGAAGTTCACGACTTCGTTTTTCGCACCGAAGATGGTGATCGCGGAACCATTCCAGGTTCTGCTGACGACATTGGCCGTGCTGTTGGACACACGCAGCTCGTCGCGGGTGACTTTGTCAGCGCCATCGTTAGCCCATGCAGCCGTTAGATTGGTGGGCGTGCCAGCGACTGGAGTTGCAGTCGGTGTTGGTGTTGGCGTTGGAGTCGGAGTTGGTGTGGGTGTGGGTGTCGGTGTCGGTGTCGGAGACGGGCCAGGAGATCCTGCTACAGGTGCTGATACCACAACTTGATTTGACGTCAGGCTCGTCATACCTTGCGACGCTAAAATGATGGTGTAGGTGCCGGCTGCCGAGATGGTGAGATCAGAGAATGTGGCGACTCCGTTGGTCACCATCTTCTGTGTTGTTCCCGAAAGAACGCCGCCACCCGTATTCGTTCCCAGTGATAAAGTGACGACGGCCGTTGAGTTCGTGATGAGCTGATTGCTCGAATTGACGATTGCCACCTGCAATCCGATGTTATTCAGAAGCAAAACCTGACCGGCTACGCCCGTCGGGGGTTCATTGTTCCACCACGAAAATCTTCCTGCCACCACTGGCGCAAGAATATTAAAGGGAGCACTGGTCACGCTGCCTGTTCCGGCCGCTGAGGCCACCAGCGTGTAGCCTGTGCCGGCGTTATTCAGGGTAATGTTCGAAAAGGTCGCGATACCAGCCACTGCAGACTGTGTCAGCGTGCCGCCCAGTGTGCTTGCACCTGGATTGGTGCCCATGGCAAGAGTGACAGGCGTGGTAGCCGTGGTTACCGGATTTCCAAAGCTGTCGTAGATGGAAACTTTTACGGCAGGGTTCAGGCTTGTGGCCGTATTGGCCTGAGTGGGCTGAACATTGAAGGCAAGCATCGCAGGGTTTCCGGCTTGTACCGCAATGCCCAGCGAAGTGGCGCTGGTTAGTGTGCCGCCCGTTGCGGTGAGCGTGTAACCCGTTCCAACCTGATTGATGATGAGGTTTGAAAAGGTCGCCACGCCATTGACCGCGGCTTGCGACAGAGTGCCGCTAAGAGTTCCCGTGTTAAGAGCCATGGACACAGATGCGGTGCTGTTCGAAACGATATTTCCAAAGCTGTCCAGGATGGCAACCGCGACGGCCGGAGCCAGCGCGTTTCCCGCTGTCGCTTGCGTGGGCGGCAGGCTGGAGTACGCAAGTTGGGTTGCTGCACCAGCCTGAATCGCAAAACTTTGCGACGTCGCGCCAGGCAATCCGGCAGAGGAGGCGGCCAGAGAATAGCCCGAACCCGCGCTGCTGATGCTCAGGTCAGTGAAGGTCGCGACACCGCTTACGGCTGCTTGCGTGAGCGTGCCAATGAGCGTTCCGCTGCCCGTGGCCAGTGAAAGAGTGACCGGCGCGCCCGATCCCGCGACCAGATTGCCAAAACTGTCCAGAACCGCAACTTTCACGGCTGGTGTCAGCATGCTGCCAGCGGCAGCCTGCAATGGCGGTTGGCTTGAGAACGCCAGCCGAGCGGCTGCGCCCGCCTGGATTGCGAAAGCTTGCGACGTTGCCCCAGTCAGGCCAGCAGATGATGCTGCCAGCGAATAGCCTGTGCCGACGCTATTGATGCTCAAGTCAGAGAAAGTCGCGACACCGCCTACGGCTGCTTGCGTGAGCGTGCCGTTGAGCGCCGCTGCGCTCGGATTGTTTCCCAATGAAATGGATATGGGAGCAGTGGAGCTGGTGACCGCGTTTCCGTAGCTGTCATAAACCGCAACCTGCACGGCTGGTGCCAGGGCGACACCTGCGGCTGCCTGCGCCGGTGGTTGAGCGGTGATTGCAAGTTTTGAGGCAGCACTTGGGCTGATTCCAAAACTCTGAGAAGTGACTCCTGGCAGACCCGTCGCCGAAACGACGACTGTGTAGCCGGTGCCAGCTTTGTTGATGGTCAAGTCGCTGAAAGAGGCGACACCGCCAGTGCTGGCCAGCGTGACCGTGCCATTGAGCGTGGCGCCACCGGGATTTGCGCCGAGTGCGACGGAGAGGGATGGGCCGGTACCGGTGACCGCGTTTCCAAAGGAGTCAGTAACTGAAGCGGTGAGGCTGAACGGCGTTCCCGCGACTGACGATTGGGGTTGGCTGGTAATTGCCAGATTAGCCGCGGCGCCGGAGTTTATCGCGAAGGCTTGGGTGGTCGCGCTGGTCATGCCGGTTGCTGTAGCGATCAGCGAATAACCCGTGCCCGCCTTATTGATGGTCAGATTTGAAAAAATCGCCACGCCTCCGACGGCCGACTGCGTGAGCGTGCCGCCAAGAGAGCCGCCGGCCGGGTTCGACCCCAGCGCAATGGTTACCGGCGAGGTGACGCCGCTGGAAAGGTTTCCATTTCCGTCAAGAAACGAAACCTTCACGGTGATGGCGGAACCCGCGGTTCCGGCCAAAGCAGGCTGGCCGGAAATGGCCAGCGTGGTTGCGGCACCGCCCGTGGTGGTAATGGCTGTTGATGTCGTGCTGGTCAACCCAGCAGACGAGGCAACGAGCGTGAAGCCGACGCCCACTTTATTGATACTCAGACCGCTGAACGATGCAATGCCGCCTACCGCAGCCACGGTGGTGACGCCGCTTAGGATTGCGCCTGCGGGGTTGTTTCCAGGCGACACGCTAACGTTCGCGGTGCTATTTGCCACGAGGTTGCGGCCGCTGTCCAAAATGAAAACGAGCATGCTGATGGCGCCGCCGGCAGTCACTGTTGCAGCGGGCTGGGTGACAATGTTCAGCTGCGTAGCGGGCCCTGAGACGATCGTTTCGTTTTGAGTGGCGGTCGTAAGGCCCGTTGCCGCGGCGGTAAGGGTGTTGGTACCCACGCCGTTCGAACGAAAGTAAAAGGCATGCGAGCTGGTTCCGCCTGCCATGACCATGCTGGTAATGCGCGTGGCGCAGGACGAATCGGAATAAAAGGACGAGCCGCCCGATGCGCTAAGACTTACAGTCGTTGAAGCCGCGACAGGTTGCAGGGTCGACGTGCTGTCGACGGATGCAATTATTCCCGCCGGTGAGCACACATTTACGGGCAAGGCCGTGACCGCGCTGCTCGTGAACTTCAGCTTCGTGGGAGTGCCCGCGCGGGCTTCCGTCGCGAATCCAAATGAAGCGAGTAACAACAAAAGATAACCAGTGCGGCCGAGGACGTAGTTCGGCCTTACCTGTTTCGAGGTACTCATGAGCAGCTCCTAAAATCGTAGTGTGAGTTCGGTTTGTGCCACGCTTACTGCTTTGCGGTATTCGCCGTACCAGTCTCTTCGGACGACTGGATAATTACTTGACCTATTTTGTCAAAAATTAAGAAAAAGTTAAGTTATTTTTTGTATTAATTATAAATAGCTAAAAGTACTGTTATAAAACAATTATTGATATGACGGAAGGGGCCGGCGGGGATTTGATCCCCGCCGGAGTTTTCCATGCCTTTGGATTACAAGCCTTCGATAATATCAGCGAGCTGTGAGCGAGCCGCTTCCCAGTCATCGGACTTAATGGACCAGCTGATATCGCAGCGCTGCCAGGTTGGGTCATTAGGATCGGCGACGCCGTTTTCCCACATAACCTTGGGCACCATGGCCTGGACAATGGAAGTCGTGAGCGTAGGATTGATCGCCATGGCTTGCGCGATATAATCCACGTCCTGAATTCCGCGGCGCCAGTGCTTCAAGCGCAGGCTGGCAATCGGACCCGACAGCCCATAGGAGCTTGCCGTATAGACGGTGTCGGTGCCTGGGTAGAAGAGCAGGCCATCGCCGTTTGACGAGTTCCAGCCCACTTGGCCGTAGGTCGTGTCGTAGGTGGTGGCTCCGCCAAAGGTCTGGGCGTTGTTGAACACGTCGGTTTGGCCGCGGCCACCCTGGGTGTCGTTATAGTAGGTGCTTTCCCAGAAGAACCAGCGGTCGATACCTTTCTTGTACTGGCCCCAGGCAAGCTCGCGCAGAGCTACGCCATCGTCTTCGGTCGCGAAGGAGCCCTCTGCCGGACGTTTTCCGTTGTACATGTAGGTGCGGTCAGTGGGCACCGCGTGAGCTGCATCATAAACGGTCTGGTCGCTCGTCGGAGCAACGGGCAGCCAGCTTGCCGTAATGTCCACCGCTGGGGCATTTGCTCTGAGCTGTACGAGGTCACCCGTGGCGAAGGTCTTGAGTGACTGGCCAACGCCTGGATCGGTTTTCACCCAATTCGCCCACGTCTGAGTCTGGGCATAGTTCGTGGATTCGTCGACCAGGTACAGGAAGTACTCGATGCCGGGAAAGTTGGATGTAAACCAGTTCACCCAGGCATCAGCGTGCGTCCACATCGAAGCCTGCGTGTTGGTCGACTTCCAGCTCCACGACCCATAGGTGCCGATCGAGAAAACCCCGTTGCCGGTGCTCACTCCTGGGCCGTCATAGCCGTTGGCGGCTGTAAACAGGCTACCATTGAGCCTTCCCTGCCATTCGGGGCGCGGTGCATCGGTGCTGTAGGCCGACGAGCCGTCGTTGGCATCGATGAGCGAGATCTTGTGGCGATGGGCCATCTGAAAGTGGCGATCGCGCACGGTCTTGCTCAGGTTGTCCTGCGTGGTTCCCACGTTCGGATAAGTTACCCCGGTGTAGCGATTGTTGATGTCGCCATAACCCAGCTCAAGCATCGTCTTCGAGGTCGGGCTATCAGGCAAAGTTATGCCGCGCACTCGAAGGGAAACAGGAACCTGATACGAAGTATTACTTCCCTCTGAAACGGTGACTGTTCCGGTGTAGTAGCCGACCGGGGCGGTTTTTGGGATATAGATGTCGGTCCAGATGCTCTGATTCTGGCCAGAGGCGATCGTGAAGCTTGGTACGGCTTCAAGTGGCACCGCAATGTCGGGATAGAACTTGTCGTGATCGGGGCGATCGGTCCACAGGCCCGTGCCGTAGCCCGCGCCGGTCCATGGACGTTGCAGCCTTTTCGGCGTGTGGCGTTCGTCGTAAGTTTCATACGAAAGACGACTGATGCCTTTGATCTGCAGATAACGCACGTAGAACAGCTCGATGTTTCGGTTGGTCCAGTCGAACACTCCGTTGCCGGTTGTGGCAGCCGAGCTGATCACTGCGCCGCTCGGGCCAGTGAGCTGATTGAACGTTACGCTTACCGAGGTTGCGGTATTAGTTTTGGCTTCGAGCACGAGATTGAAGGCCACGACCTCGTTGCGCGCGCCGAAGATGGAGATGTTCGTGCCGTTCCAGGTGCGGTTCATGACGCTGGAAGCGCTGTTGCTGGCGCGCTGTTCGTCACGAGTTACTTTGTCGCCACCATCGTTGGCCCAGATGGCGGAAAGATTTACGGGATTGCTGAAGAGAGTGCCGACTGGCGTTGGCGTCGGTGTTGGTGTCGGCGTTGGCGTTGGCGTTGGTGTCGGCGTTGGCGTTGGTGTTGGTGTCGGCGTTGGCGTTGGTGTTGGTGTCGGCGTTGGTGTCGGCGTCGGTGATGCTGACACAACAATCTGGTTTGACGTCAGACTTGGATATCCTGACGACGAGACTAAGATGGTGTAGGTGCCGGCAGCCGAGATGCTGAGGTCAGAGAACGTGGCGACCCCGTTGGTCACGGTTTTTTGAACGGTCCCCTTAAGTACACCGCCGCCCGTGTTCGTTCCTAATGTCAGTGAGATTACCGCCGTCGAGCTTGTCACGACGTTATTCAGTGAATCCACAATCGCGACCTGTAAACCAATATTATTCAGCAGCAACACCTGACCGGCCACTCCGGTTGGCGGAACGTTGTTCCACCACGAAATTCTTCCCACGACCGGAGCAGGGGTTGGCGTAGGAGTTGGCGTTGGCGTTGGAGTCGGAGTAGGCGTTGGCGTTGGGGTCGGGGTCGGAGTAGGCGTTGGCGTTGGGGTCGGGGTCGGAGTAGGCGTTGGTTTTGGAGCCGGCTTTTGATGGTCCGCCGCCGAATCAATGGCACCGGAATCAGTGCTGGCGCTTGTAGCCTCACCGTTGCAGCCAGTGACTACTAGGCTAAGAGCAGTTACTCCAATGAGCATCACTTTGGAAAAAACGGAGCGTCCCGCACTCATCATGAAACTTTGATTCATTGTTCTACCCGTTCTGTTGAAATTCATGGAAGTTCAGATTCAAGACCCCTCACGCAGACCAGGTATTTCAAGATCCGCGCCGATTCGTGCCATGTGCAAACCGGCTACATTGATTGGCACACTAATTGGGTCAGATTTGCCGATGTGTCATTCCAGTTTGCCCATTATTCTGAGATGAAAAATGCCAGACCGTTTCTGACGGCGCTTAGCTCGTTTTATAAACTTAACGGCAGAAGAATGCCGATGAAGAGTCTGCCGAGAAGATCCTTAAGCACCACCCACGGGTAGAACAATGGCCCCAGTTCCCAGAATGGAACCAGCGTTTTGGGGCTTTCCTAGCTACACTTGGGGCATTTTCAGTTGCCCAGGGCCTTTTCCAGATCGACCAGAAAGCGCGCCGCAATGCGAAGGGGATCAAACTTGTCCACGATGAGCTCGTAGGCCGAGTTGCCACGGGCCTTTGCGTCGGCAACAGAAAGATTCTGGAGAACTTTGAGCCACTGCTCTTTGGTCTCGACGTTGTAATAGTTCTTGTCCGGATCAAGCCCAATGCCTTCGATTCCCACGGCGGTGCTGATGCAGGGGCGACCAAACGAGCTGGCCTCTATGGCCTTGACCCGAGTGCCGCTGCCAAAGAACACCGGCACCAGCGAGGCAATGGCATCCCTATAGGCGGGCGCAACTTCGGCCACGCGTCCCAGAAATTTGATGTTGGCCATGCCCAGGAAAGGTTTGAGCCATTCGCCATCGCCGGCCCCGGCTATGGCCAGGGTGACGTCGGGCGCGGTTTTGATGACATCGGGCCAGACATTTTCAAGAAACCAGCGAAGACCGTCGCGATTGGGGGGCCAGTCCAGGCGGCCGATGAAAAGGATGTTGCGCGACCTTGGAAAATGCAGACGTTCCTTGCTGGTATCCAGGCCGATTCCAATAGGCACGCTCGTGGTTTTGAAGTTCGATCCGTAGGTCGCGTGGAAGTTTTTTGTGTCGAGGTCCGAAACCGTCGCTACCAGAGCCATGTCTTCGCAAACCTGCTTTTCGAAGCGGCGCATTAGCAACGCCTGAAATCTGAGAAATAAAGCGGCAAATGGATTGCGTTTGGTGCGCGCGCCCTGAACCCAAAGGCTGCTTTCGACGTTGTGTGCCCGATATACCGTGGGTTGCTTGAGCTTGCCTTGCAGCGACGAGGCAGCGTGCAGCCCATCAAATACGACTACCGTTTCCGATGACCGGTCACCCAGCGCCGTTTGAATCTGACGGGTAACGTCGGCGGCGGCAAACTGGGCGATGGTCAGCGGCACGAAGGGATGGGTGAGCAGATTGAGCAGGTGGCGAGCGGGCTTGCGCTTGATGACATGCACCGTTCGTACGCCAAGTGATTTGACGAGTTTGGTGGAGTCGTGGGATTCGCTTTCGGGAATAATGGCACAAAGCTCGATATCCACGCCCTGTGCGGTGAGCCCCTTTAAAAGATGAAAAGTGGCCCGTCTGGCACCATCGTCGGCTGGCAGGGGCCATTTTTGAGTGATCCAGAAGAGTTTTCGGCTTGAACCCGTCGCCTTCATAATTCCATCGTAAGTCGGATTGGTTTTTCTACAAAGAGCAAATAATTACATGCGCTTAGCAGATTTTTTCAGGGCAGAAATGGCCGAAGGTAGTTGTTGGGGGTTGTCCGGCCCAAGGGCAGCGAAAACACCAACTGGGCAGTCGACAAACTGCCTTGGATCTCAAAAATTATAAATATTTTAGTCGGACATTAATTTATATAAGATAAAATCGTATGTCTTGATTTCCCCCTCGTATTATCAAGAGGGCGGTTTTTATACCGGACTAATTTGATGCAACGCAAAATCAGCAAAAATCGCCTAATAACTGAACTTTTTACTTTGCTTTTGACGCGGCGTCTTGTATTCAGTGCGTCGTATCAATCTTTCGTACCGGAGTTGCAGTTTGAGCAGTACCGCTTATCTCGCATCAGTGTTTCTTCTTACTGCGTTAATCGGCCTCATTTGGAGCACCGTTGGCGGGTCGCTTGCGGGCTTTTTGTGTACCCGCCTGGCGCGGCGTAACAGTGCAGCCGCCGCGGATGCAGCAGGCCCAAAATCAAACCCGGGTGCAAAAACGACTGTCGAGCTTCTCGTTGCCGCCCACAATGAAGAGAAAGTCATCGCCCTGACTCTTCGCTCGCTGCAGACGGCAATTGAACGCATCAGCCCGGACGCAAACTTCGAATTCAAGATTACCGTTGGCCTGGACCACTGCAGCGACAAAACCGCGACAGTCGTCGAGTCCTTCGCTAAAACGGCCACGGTTTCGGCAGGCATCCTTGAAAATGCCGGCGCTGCCGGCAAGTGGTACATCCTGAACAAGCTCATCAAGCAGAGCTCGGCCGACTGGGTAGCCCTGGTTGATTCGGGTTCGATTTGGGAAGCCGACCTGCTTGCCGCGGCGTTGGCTGGCATGCAGGACGGCACGGTAATGGGCATTGCTCCATCCTACAGCACCTCGCATGGTGGCGCGGCAGAGGGCTTGAACTGGAAGCTTGAGCAGTTTCTGAAGCAGCTCGAAAACAGCTCGGGTGGCCCCGTGAGTGTTCACGGCGCCACTGTGCTTTATCGCCGTTCAACACTGCTTCCGGCTCTGGCCCAGCTTGGCGGCACGCTTTGGCTGAACGATGACGTCGTTATTCCGCTCACACTGCGCATGCAAAACCCGGCCCTGAATATTGCCTACATGATTCATCCCACTAAACCCGCGTTTGTAAGCGACTGTGGAATCACCGCGGAAATCGGCGTGGAATACCGCCGACGCCGACGCATGGCCGCGGGCAACGTGCAGTGGATTCGCGGCATCTTTTTCCCCGGTTTTTTCACGAATTTCGCAGTTACGCTGATTGCCTCGCGCCGGGTGGCCCGCGTGCTCTGGGCTTACTGGGCCCTGGCGATCATCTTGGGCTCGTCTTTGGCCTTGATGGAACTGCTTGCGCGCATCGACCTGAGCCTGCTGCAGCGCACGGGCATTGAGCTGTCGTTGGGGCTTTGTTTTGTGGGGCTCTTCATCGGCTCGAATCTGGCGCGTCGCCTTTCGATGGCGTTTCTTTCGGGTCTGCAAGTGCCTCGTCTTTGGAAAAGCATGAGTAAAGAAAGTGGTGTTTCATGGGTTTGAAGTATCTGGTGGTAACGCGTGAATCCGAGCGCTCTTATTTCAAGAGCCCACTGCGGGAATTCGTTTTCGTCGTTCATCCCGAAGAGGAGATGAAGGTTCGCGCCGCTCTTCGCGAAGCGCCCCAGAAGATGGACATCGTGATGACCAAGCACCTCGAAGACGTCAACAGCTACGCCGAACTGGATGCTCTGCTTACCCCCGATCGCTCGCTGGGCGTAACCTCGCAGCCGGTGACGCAGCATGAAGTTTCGAAAATCGTGCTCAACGCCCACATTCGCGGCGCGCGAATCATTGACTTCGAATCGGCCCTGATGGAGCTGATTCCCAGCGTGCCCTCGAACCTCGAGGAAATCGTGAAGGTTGTCGCCAAGGGTGGCGTGCATCAGCGTGGGCGCGTGCGTACCTACGCCAGGATAAAAAACTTCGCTGAGCCGGCCATTGCGGCCGTGCTGCTGCTGCTGCTTTCGCCCCTGCTGGTGCTGGTGGCGCTGATGGTGAAGTTCACCAGTCCCGGCCCCGTGCTCTATGGCCAGAAGCGCCTGGGCCTGGGCGGCAAGGAGTTCGAGATTCTCAAATTTCGCAGCATGCGCACCGATGCCGAGAAAAACGGCCCCGTGTGGGCTACCGAAAAGAAGGGCGATTCGCGCCTGAGCCCGATTGGCGGCTTTTTGCGCGCGGCTCATCTTGACGAGCTGCCGCAGTTCATCAACATTCTGCGCGGCGAAATCAGCTTTATCGGGCCACGTCCCGAGCGCAAGATTTTCTCGGATCAGCTGGAAAAGGAAATTCCCATGTTCCCGCTGCGTACGCTCGTGAAGCCGGGCATTACGGGCTGGGCGCAGATTCGCCAGGGCTACGCAAACTCGGTCGAAGACTCGCGCAAGAAGCTGGAGCTCGATTTTTACTACATCCTCAAACACTCGCCGCGCCTGGATGCGCTGGTGGTGCTGAACACGCTGGGCGTGCTTGTTTCGGGTGGAACCGAGGGCAAAAAGCGCGAGCTCACGGCAGCCACTACCGTTGCCAATGCTACAGTGTTGCCTACGGCAAGAGCTATGGCCGCAAAGCGGTCGTCGAGCCGTCGCTTGCAAAAGTATGTGCCAGGAATGCCAATGCTTTCAGCACGTTTCAGGCTTCGTCGGGTAAAATCGCGGGCTGCCATGAGGTCCAAGGCTACTGAGGCGCGTGTTGAATCCAACCGTGGCGAAAGTAGGGCAGAAGGCTAAACAGCGCTTAGGTTTATGGGTTTGAAAAGATTAAGCAATTACGTAGAATAATTCTTGATTAACTTTGTCAGGTAAGTTATTAGGTTATTGTGATGAATTTTGTGAAAAGAGTCGTGCCCCGGGCAGTGGGCGCTACCGAGACATTCCTGAAATCGGCGTTTTCAGATCCGGTCGTGGTTCTGAATTACCATCGCGTGAATGTGATTCCATCCTGCGCCAGCAACCTTACCGTTTCGGCGGGTAACTTTCGCGATCAGATGCGCGTGCTGCGCGAACATTTCGAGCCAGTGCGGCTGGACAGCCTGGCAAATCCAAGGACCGCTTTCAATGGCAGAAAAAGCAAAAAGAAGAGGGTCGCGGTGACTTTCGACGATGGCTACGCCGACACTTTCATAAAGGCGCTGCCCAGCCTCGAGGAATTTCGGGTTCCGGCGACCGTGTTCGTCACGACCGGAATGCTGGGCAAGGCCGCTGAGTTTTGGTGGGACGAAATTGAAGAGCTGCTGATGGAGCTGATTCCCACGGAACGGCTTTGCGAAGTTCAGGCCCTGGTAGGTGACCCCATGGGCGCTCGTTTCAAGGTGGTCAGCGATACCACTGACCAGCGCGCGACATTGTATGCCGAGGTCACGCCGCTGCTGAAGTTTTCGGAAAAGGAAGTCATCGCCACGGTGATGGAAAAGCTGCGCTCGCTCGCGGGCACGGCTCCCCTAGCTCGTGACACGCATCGTTCCATGACGGTTGAAGAGCTCAAGGCGCTCGGAAAAAACCCGCTCATCGAAATCGGCGCGCACACCGTGAATCACATGTGCCTATCGATTCTGGACCGCGAAAGGCAGCTTCAGGAATTGCGCGAATCCAAAAAATTCCTCGAAAAACACTTGGGAGTCGACGTGCGCTCGGTAGCTTATCCGTTCGGCAGCGAAGGCGACTTCAACGAAGCCACGTTTTCGGTGGATCGCGAGCTGGGCATTGCCATCGGCCTGACCACCTGCACGGGCGTGGTTTCACCAGTCGACGATCTGCATGCCTTGCCCCGAATGTTCGTGAAGAACTGGTCGGGCGACGTGTTCGAGCGCAATCTGAA
>JACQAW010000074.1 GCA_016194725.1 Deltaproteobacteria bacterium | reverse complement strand
TCAGCTCCACCCGTAATGAGGTAGTGAGCCCCGGCTGGTGCTTCAGTTTCGGTTTCGGTTAATGATGATTTGGGCCGGAAACCCAGCCAAGTCAGAGCAACCATGCCAAGGAGTAGAGCAAATCCCATACCCGCAGGCCCACGCGGCGGCTTTGGGGGTGTGTTTATATGTATATGATATTGTTAATGAATAAAAGTCGGTCGGAGCATGGGGGTACGGGAGTGGAGTGGGCAAGGTGGCATCAGGGCCAGAAGGGCCCCGCATGGTGTAGGGTAGATCGTCACTTTATTGACGAGTGGGCCGGTTGCGGTTTCCGTTTCGGTTCGTGTTTCGGCTTCTGTGCCGGTTACAGTACGGTCGCTGAAACTGGCGCCGAAACTCGAACCGAAACGGAAACCGCAACCGAAAAACCGTAAATTACCGAATCCTACTGAAGAGCGCCGGGCGCTTCCGCGAAGAAAGCATGGATGCCAGGATGTTCCTGCACATCAGCTTTCGCGCACTGAGCGCGAATGCCGTTGAGCGTCTTCTCAGGCCAGCTCTTCTGAAAAAGATTTACCAGCCACTTCGGCACGCCACCCTTCGGATCCGCATGAATCTCAACAACGAGGTGAGTCTGAGTTGGGCTGATGCGAGTCAGTATATATCGACTATCGTCGATGCTGCCGCGAACAGGTCCTTTTTCGGGGGCAAGCTCGTCGGTCACCGAGTTCAGGTTGAACACGACTTGCTGCTTGGCCTTGTCCATTTCGGCTTTGGCGTGGAAGACGAAGTCGCGGTCTTTTACGAGGAAAAAGCCCGAAGAAGTGTGGTTGTACTCGATGCGCTCATAGGGCGACATCGTGCGCACATCCTTGGCTTCGACAATCTTGTGAACCCATTCCAGCTTGCGCGAGCTGTCCATGAGGACGTTCGCAACTTTTGCAATCGGGGCTTCGATGAAGGTTTCTCCGCGAAACGCGACGACGGGGCTGCCTGCCATTTCCTTGCTGTGGACCAGCACCTTATTGGAGTCGCTGATCTGCTTCCACGACGAGTCGGCCTTGGGCAGCGCGGGCATGGGAGCAGCCAATGCGCTGGTTGCGGCAACCGCAAGGATCGTCAAAGCCGTTTGAATTTTGAGTGACATTTTCATTTTTGAGAAACCCCTTTGTATGTGCAGTACCAATTGGCGGTCTTTTACCAGGGTTTGACGCAGAATGACAGCTTTAAAAGCGTAATAGTCGGATTTTATAACACCGTGTCGCGCTTGAAGAATCTGTCATCCCTATTGGGGTGGTCCAGATTGTAATGCAGGCCCCGGCTTTCCTGGCGCAAAAGCGCGCTTTCCACAATGAGGTCGGCAATGGTCATGATGTTGCGCAGCTCGATCAGGTCAGCCGTCAAGAGGTAGTGCCAATAATATTCCTGAATCTCGTGGCGAATCAGCTCCAGCCTGGCTTTGGCCTTCTGAAGTCTTCGGTCGGTTCGCACGATTCCCACATAGTTCCACATCAGCGTGCGCAGCTCGCGCCAGGTGTGATCGATATTGATGCGTTCTTCCATCGGCACTGCGCCGCCGGAATCCCATTCGGGAAGATGCTCGGGCATTTCGGGCTGCTGGGTGCGAAGCGCGCCGGGAGACGTGTCGCGGCGTTCAAGCGTGCACCGGAGCGCGCGATCGGCGTACACGACACCTTCGAGCAGCGAGTTGCTGGCCAGGCGGTTGGCGCCGTGCAAGCCCGTGCAGGCCGTTTCGCCGATGGCAAACAAATTTTCGATCGAGCTTTCGCCCCAC
Organism: Deltaproteobacteria bacterium; assembly: GCA_016194725.1. GTDB lineage: Bacteria > Bdellovibrionota > UBA1018 > UBA1018 > UBA923 > JACQAX01. The sequence goes on along the minus strand of JACQAW010000074.1, from coordinate 12,364 downwards.
TGGTCGGTATAAACGCCACCGCACAGGTAATGCGCGGCCGGTACCACGGGAATGGGCTGGAGGGTGAGGTCGATGCCGAACTTCAGACACTGGTCGTAAATATTCGGAAAGCGTTTTTTCAAAAACTCAGGCTCCTGGCTGCTCATGTCCAGGTAAACGCACTCGGCGCCAGTGCGTTTCATCTCGGAGTCGATGGCGCGCGCGACAATATCACGTGGCGCCAGGCTGCCCATCGGGTGGTGTTTTTTCATGAAGGCATGGCCGAAACGATCGACCAGCTCGCCGCCTTCGCCACGCAAGGCTTCGCTGATCAGAAACGACTTGGCCAGCGGATGAAACAGGCAGGTGGGATGAAACTGCATGAACTCCATATTGGCCACGCGGGCGCCCGCGCGGTACGCCATGGCGATGCCGTCGCCCGTGGCCGTGCTGGGGTTGGTCGTATACTGATACACCTTGCCGGCGCCACCGGTGGCCAGCACCACGACTGGCGCGGCGAACGTGTGAATTCTTTGCTCGCGCGCATCCAGCACGTATGCGCCCAGGGCACGCCGCTGGTCGGGAATATGGCGCGTGTTCGGGCGCCGCGCCCTCGCGATGGTGACATTGGTGATCAGGTCGATGGCAATGTGGTGCTCGTAAATAGCGATGTTCGGGTGGCCCTCGACCGCCCTTAACAGCGTGTCTTCGATGGCCTGGCCGGTGAAATCGCTCGCATGCAGAATGCGCCGCGCGCGGTGTCCGCCCTCTTTAGTCAGATCGAACAGCTTGCCGGGATTCGTTTCGCGCTCGTCGAGCAGCAGCGGGCCTGAGATGGCGCTCTCGCGTCGGGAAAAAGGCACGCCCAGTGCGATGAGCTCGCGCACGCGGTCAGGCCCCTCGCGCACCGTGATTTCAACCGCGCTTTGAGTGCAAAGGCCGGCGCCGGCGTCGAGCGTGTCTTTGATGTGGCTCTCGAAAGAGTCGTCCTCGGAAAATACGCTCGCAATGCCCCCTTGGGCATAGCGCGTGGCGCCTTCCATTCGTTCGGCCTTGGTCACGATGCTCACTCGACCGGTCTCGGCCGCTTTCAGCGCGAAGGTGAGTCCCGCGATACCTGAGCCCAGTACTAGAAAATCAGATTCCAACCTCATAGCGTTGGGGTATTCTGTATCACAATGAGTGGTACGAAGCGAGAAGCACCCAAAGCCGAAAAACGCGCGCCCAAAAAGCGCAGCGGAACCGGCCGTTTCATCTTTTTGCAGCTGGTGAACGTTTTCACGTTCGTGGCGGCGGGTGCCGTGGTGGTCATCCTGCATGAGAAGTATCAAAGATCGGAAAGCCGCGCGCGCGCGGCCGAGGTGGCGCACTACGAGCTCAAGCGCATGACCGACACGTTCAATTACCGCCTCAACGAGCTGCGCGAAGAGATGTTTCATCTGTACGGCGAGCAGAGCAACCTGGCGCGCGCTCTGAATGAGTCCGAGCGCGAGCGCCTGATCTTGCGAAGCTTATGCGGTCGCGTTTTCGAGCGCCGACGATACCGGAACCCCGTTTGGAGTGGTGGGCGTATTTCGCACCTCGTACGTTTTTCCGTTCTGCAAGTCGTTTAGCGATGCCTTGGGGGCTATGCCCGTGAATGCGTTCGTGCTCAACGACAAAGGCATAGCCGTTTGCCATTCCCAATCACAAAACGACGGCGCGAACTTCAAAGACTACAGCTTTTATCCCACGCTGCTCAGCCCGCCACCCAACGGCACGGTTCGTTACACCAATTTGCTCGACAACAACGTTTCATCGGCCGTAAAAAAAGTGGATCAGGGTGGACTGCTCTTCGTGGCTGAAGCCGTCGAGGTGAGCCCGTGGACCTCGGCCATTCCCTACGACGAGCTGGGCATGGTTGCGGCGGGAATGTTTTTCATCACCATGGTCATTGCCATAATGATGGCCAGGCTGGTGCTGGGGCGCGGCGTGGTGGGGCGCGATAGTGCGAATGCCGATGGGCCCGCGCCGCAAACCGATGCCATGGGCGTCGAGCTGGCCGAGTTCACCAAGCTGCGGCGCGAGCTCAAGGACCTGGAAGGAACCGTGCTCGAAATGCAGACTGCCCACTCGTTCGTCGCCGGATACCAGCATGCCGCGGCTGAGTTGCCCGCCAAGCAGGACCTTGCGCGGTTCACTCTCGACTACCTGGGTGTCTGGCAGATTCCGCTGGCTTGGTTAAACTACGATGCAGCCGGAAAGAAACTGCACTCGGGTGCGCGGGTGCACTGGTCCAAAGGGCCTGACGCCGGTTTTCAGCTCGGCCTGCAAATGACCGATCATCCGTCACGGCTGGCTCAGGACGACGAGCTTCGCAAAAAGCTTGGCACCAACCTTGGCCGCGATTCGCTCGTGATTCAGCCGGTGTTTTTTGGCAGCCGGCTGCGCGGTTTGCTGGTGGCTTCGGCAGAAACGCCCGAAGCCAAGGCCCACTTGGAATCGTTGCCCCAGATTGCGCAGATATTCGCGATCGTTGGCAGCATTCGCGAGGTGGCGAAGTGAGATTGCAGCGAGTGGTGGCCGAGGTGCAGCTGGCGGCTATCAGGAAAAATCTGGAGCTGCTCGTGCGAACGGCTGGCGCCAAGCACGTTCAAGGCGCCGCGGCGATGGTGAAATGCAATGCCTATGGGCACGGGCTGCTTGAGGTGGCTCGTGAGCTCGAACGCGCGCGCCAGACGCTGGCGCTGGGGGTTGCATCATTGGAAGAGGGGGCCGCGCTTCGCGCGGGCGGAGTGCGCAAACCCATCTGGGTTTTTTCAGGCGCCGCTCCATACGATGACGTGACTCAAGATGCGGTGAAGCGATTCGGACTGACTCCAGTGGTGCACAACCTGGCCGATCTGAAAAGACTGCTTGCGGTCAGGCGCCGGCCGGATTTTCATCTCAAGTTCAACACGGGCATGAATCGCCTGGGGCTGGAGATGGCCGATATTGGGCTGGTGCGCGGGATGCTCGAGCGCGCGCGGGCGCGGCCGCAGGGAATTTGCACTCATTTTGCTTCGGCCGAAGAAGGCCAGGCGCCCATAACCCGCGATCAGATTTCGCGGTTTCGCGAAGTTGCCGCCGAATTTTCAGCATTTTCGATTTCGCATATCCATTGCAGTAACACAGCTGCCAGTATGGGTGCGGGAACCTTGCAGCTGGATGAGCTTTGCAACGTGATTCGTCCCGGGCTTGGGCTATATGGGTACGGCGGCACTGGTCTGAAGCCCGCACTCAAGCTTCGTGCCCGGGTGCTTTGGACGCGCGCCCTGCGGTCTGGTGAGGTCGTGGGCTACGGTGGTACTTATCGTACGTCATCGCATCTGGAGCAGTCCGTGCTGGCCCTGGGGTATGGAGATGGATTTCTGCGCAGGCTTTCGAACTGCCGGCTCATTGTGGGTGGAAAGCGCGTCGAGGTGCTCGGAAGGGTGAGCATGGATTTGATGTCGCTTGGTATGAAGGCAAAACCCGGATCCTGGGTTACACTGCTTGGAGACGATCAGGAGCAGGGGACCCACATGGCCGAGGCCGCCGGTACGATTATCTACGAAATTCTGACTTCGATTTCAGCGCGCGTGCCCCGTGTGCACCGCAGGGCCAGGTGACATCCAAGATGACATCGTGGATCTCCAGTGTTGGCGCGGGGTTTCTGGGCTTTGTTGAACAAACGGGTCAGATCTCGCGATTCTTCGGCCAGGCCTTGTACTGGATGTTCCGGCCGCCGTTTCGATTTCGGCTGTTTCTGGAGCAGTTCATCTTCGTCGCCAACAAATCAGCCTTTATCGTGTGCCTGACCGGCGTTTTCAGCGGCATGGTGTTCGCGATTCAGATTTATTTCGGCTTTCGCATCATCAATGCCGACGCGCTGGTGGGGCCGGCCGTGGCTATTGGGTTTGTGCGCGAGCTGGGCCCGGTGTTTACCGGTATCGTCGTGACGGGCCGCGCCGGCGCGGCGATGGCCGCCCAGCTTGGCTCGATGCGAGTCACCGAGCAAATCGATGCGATGGATGTGATGGCGGTCAACTCGATTCAGTACCTGGTGGTTCCGCGCATCGCCGCAAGCTTCATTGCACTGCCCCTGCTGTCGTGTCTTTTCATTTTTGTGGGAAACGTGGGCAGCTACTTTACTGGCGTCTACTTGCTGGGAATCGACCCCGTGCTCTTTTTTGCCCACCTCCAGGAAATCGTCCAGGTTCGTGACGTCACGCAGGGATTGATTAAAGCTTCGATATTTGGGATAATTTTCTCAACGATTGGCACTTACAAAGGATATTTTACAAAAGGTGGAGCCGAGGCTGTAGGTCGTTCGACGAACGAAGCGGTAGTTGAGACGCTGGTTCTGATTTTAGTCGGCGATTATTTTCTGACTTTGGTGATTCGAGCATTTCTGTACCGCACGCTTTAAAGTTTTGCGCTTTGGGGGGTTGGGAACGAGCTTGAGCAACGAATTTTCGCTGGATGCGACGACGGAATCGACAGCCGAGCACGCCATTGTCTTGCGCGATGTCCACAAAAGCTTTGGCCATGGCCGCTATCAGGTCTTCAAGGGCGTGAACCTGGACGTGAAGCGCGGCGAGATCACCTTCGTGCTGGGGCCCTCGGGCGTGGGCAAGTCGGTCATGCTCAAACACATTCTGGGCCTGCTCAAGCCCGACGCAGGAGACGTGCTCATCTTTGGCAAGCCCATTCCCTACGACAACGCTTCGGCCTTGAATGAGATGCGCAAGCACTTCGGAATGCTTTTTCAGTATGCCGCGCTGTTTGACGACATGACCGTTTTTCAGAACGTCGCGTTTCCCCTGGTCGAGCACCGGCGAAGCATGACGCACGCGGAAATGCGCCTGAAAGTATCCGAGAAGCTGCTAGCCGTGGGCCTGGACCCCGAACAGTCGCTGGATAAATTTCCAAGCGAGCTTTCGGGCGGCATGAAAAAACGCGTCGGGCTGGCTCGCGCCATCGTGCTCGAACCGCAAATTTTGCTCTATGACGAGCCGACCACCGGTCTGGACCCGGTAACCCGCGCGATGGTCGACGACCTGATCGTCGACACGAACAAGAATTTCGGGCTGACCTCGGTAGTCATCAGCCACGATATCCCCTCGGCGCTCTATTCCGCCGACCACATCGCGTTTCTTTTCGGCGGACAGATCGTTTTCTACGGCACTACCGCCGGGTTTCGCGAGTGCCAGCACCCAATGGTCCAGAATTTTCTACAATCCGAAGAACGGCACCGGAAAGAGATGCACGTATGATGGGACGGGAGTCGCACCTTGACCGCTGAGTTAAAAGCCGGATTTTTCGTTTTGATGTCGGTGGCCGCCCTGGTGTTCATGACCACGCGGCTGACCCAGAACCAGTTTTCGTTTGCCGGAACGAAAGTTTATTACGCCAACATCAACGACGCCACGGGGCTGCTGTCGAAAACGAAGGTCAAGATGGCGGGCCTTGACGTTGGCCAGCTGACCAAGCTGGAACTGGCCGGCAAGCACGCGCGCATTACCGTCGAAATCGCCTCAGACCTGACCCTGCATACCGACGCCTCGATCGCGGTGAAGGCGATCGGGTTCCTGGGCGATAAATATCTGGAGCTGACGCCCGGCACGGACTCAAAACCGGTGATCGCCGAAGGCGGTTATATTCCCGAGGGTGTGGCCGCAGGCAGCCTGGACCAGCTGACGGCCAAGACCACTCAGCTGGTCGATAACTTAAAAGACATAACCGATCTGTTAAAGGAAGCCTTGAAGGGCACGGGCGAAGGACAGGACGGCTCAAGGCTCGACCGCATTCTGGACAATATGGAGCAGTTTTCGGAAGGCCTGGCCGGCGTGGACAAGCTGGGCGACCTGGCCGACAGAATGACGGAAGTCGCGGCCAACGTGCGCGACATCACCTCGAAGGTATCGCGCGGCGAGGGCACGATCGGCAAGCTGCTCACCGACAGCGAAACCATCGATCGCATCAACCAGGCGCTATCGGGCGTGAACAAGCTGGTCACGAAGGTGGATAAGCTTCAGGTCATGGTTGACGCGCGCAGCGCGCTGCTGACCAACGTGGGCGGGTCGCGAAGCGCATTTTCGCTGATCCTGCAGCCGACCTACGACAAATATTATCTGTTTGGCATAACGACCCGGCCGCAGGGGGTCACCTCGATCACAACCACCAAGACGACCAATGAGCCGCAGAATGCCGGCGCTGCGACCTCGACTCAACAGGTGAAAACCACTAACGATACCGGCGTGGGCTTCAACGCGCAGTTTGCCAAGCGCTTCGGCGACTTCACGTTTCGCCTGGGCCTGTTTGAAACCACCGGGGGGGTGGCGGCCGACTATAGCTTGTTTGAAGACCGTGCACGGCTGTCTATCGAAGCCTATCGTTTTGGCTCGGGCGGCACCGCGCAGGTAAACATCGACGCCGAGGTTTCGATCTATCGCCCGTTCTTTGTCTGGGGCGGCGGCGACTATATTTCGAGCAAAGATAACCGCAGCTTTTTTGTGGGCGGTGGAATACGATTTACAGACCAGGACATCAAAGCGCTTATAACCACGGCGGTTGGTGCGGCTGCAAAATAAAGAGAGCACGAGAGCGGAAGAGCCTATGAGCGGAACGGTACAGGAACAAATTCAGTGGATGGTTCGCAAGAATTCCCCGCATCAGGCGCCGGAGCCCGGGCACGCGTCCGCCCCCAGTGGAATTACCGTGCTGGGCCCCTTCGTCACCGATCAGATTCACGAGATGATCGAGCAGGGGATGCTTGAGGCTGACGATGAAATTTGTCCTGAAAACAGCTACTGGTTCGGCCTGCATGAGGTGCTCGAGGTAAAACGGTTTTTGGGCATCGATGGGTTTTCGGTTCCGCGCGCCACCCTCGCCGCTGCCGACGAAGAGTCCACGCAGCCTGATCTCGAAACCACCAAGCCTGATCTGGCCAGGACCGATGAAGACAAGACGCCCCCCGGCCTGATGCCCGACCACCTTCAAGGCCCCAATACCCCCGCCGACGCAACCGGCATCCTGACAATCAAGAGACCGGCAGCTCCGCCGCGCCCGGCTGCCGTAGCAGCAAGTGCTGGGGGGCGGAAGGCCGCCGCAAAAGCGGCACCAGTCGCCCGTCCGGCGAGCGCGCAGGAGCTGTCCAGTAAATTTCAACGGGTGGCCCCCGCTCCTTTGGCTTATAGTAATCCGGAAACAGAATCCGTCGATCGCAGCGGTTTCATGGGAATGGAGAAAAGCCAGGTCTGGGCGATTGTGATCATTGGCGCCGGTATTCTGGCATTAATCGCAGTGGTATGGGTCATCAAAAGTCTGAGGGCGTAGCCCCTCTGGTCATCTCAGCCGAGCTCACGCCGATTCGAGGTGGAACTGGCAGCGTCACGCTTGCTCCACCATGGTCGCGCGATCAGGTAAAATGGCTGGGACGCGGCTTCTACATCCTGCGCCTGGCGACCGACGAAACGAGCCGCTGGCTGCTGGGCGGTGGATTTCGCTGGCAGGACATCTACCCGCACGAGCGTACCTTTCGGCGTTCGGCCACGGACAAGTGCGCGCTGATGGAGAATCTGAAAATGAATCCCTGGCCCACGCATCTGGTGGGCGACCTGGATTGCGACAAATGGCGCAGCGGCCTTGCGGCCGCTGTGGACGGCAAACATCCGGTTTTCGATACCGGGCACGTGACGCTCTGGCGCCTTGCGGGATTGCCTCGCGAGCTTTTGCCGAAAGGCCCGTTTGTCGTGCTCGATGGGCACCATTCGCGTCGCGCGCAGATGAATTTGGGTTTGAAGCGCATGTTGGGCTGGGTTGAGCCCAGCACCGCTCCACAGCTGTATGTGCGCTCGATAGAGCGCGCAGGATTGCTCGCGAAGTGGCTGGACGAGCTGCTGTCCCAGGGCGAAGATGGCAGCGTGGACCATGGACCATTCCCTGGCCTTTGAAGTCGTGCAGGCGTCGAGCCGGCATTGGTGCGAGATCGCAAGGCCGCTGGCGGGCGAAACCGTCGTGGATGCGCTGACCCGACTGGCGAAGCGGCAGGTCTTTTTAAAAGCTTCTGCAAGCTTTGACGAAATTTTGGGCTGGATTGAGCGCTTCGAGGTGGACACCGGACTTCGGCTGCCACCGCCTAATAAGGACTATATTCGGCTGCGGGCTTTGGCGCGGCAGCTCTTTCCGCAGAAGGCGACTTACTTTTATCCTAAAGTGCCTTTTGGCGTGTTGGTTGAGGACCTGAGCTAATTGCTGGGAAAGAGCCGGAGCGGAGCCTCAGCCTCAGACCATAGAGAGGAGTAGAGGTTGAGTCTCGAGACTCAAAATTAAACTCGAATCTCAAACTCAACTCCAATCTCGAACTGAGGCTGAGGCTCCGCTCCGGCTCTTTCCCATTTTCTACCGCTTTCCGACAGGAGTATCCGGCCGATTCTCCATTTTGTATCGAAGCCCGGTAACGTGCTTGCCGCCAAGCTCCTTTTCATATTTGGTCAAGATCTGGGCCTCAAGATAGCGCAGACTGTGTAACCAGGCGCTGCTTTCGCCGGCAATCAAAAGGGCATTACCCTCGACGATTTTGGACGGCCAGCAGTGAGCGGCAACCTTCTCGCCCACAATTCGGGGCCACGCCTCGAAGATTCGGGCTTTCAGCACATTTTCTTCATAATTAGGCGTTTTCTTGAGAATCTTTCCCAAGATATCTTTCAGATTGTTCATCTCGAGGCCGACAATATTTGCATTCTGCCTAATATTCAATAACCTATAGAGAATGGCTGAGGATTCAAAGCGCGACCCCAAACTCATCTTTGTAACAATGCCGCTGCTGGATCTTTCGGCAGAGCGCGAATTTCCGGGAAATGTTTACCTTTGCCTGCATCACAAGATGATTCGTTATCGCAATAAGGGCGATAGCTTGGACCTCGCCGCTTTCAATAAGCTGGTTTATAACCATGTGCGTTATGTTTTCATCGAAGACGCAGACCGCGCCGCCTTCAAAGCCTGGGTAGGCGAGGCTGAAGCCTCAGACGCCACCGAGCTCAGCACTGCGCCACCCGAGGCCAAGGAAATCGTCGAGGCTGTTGCAACGCAGCGCCGCGCCATGATGGATATTTTCGAGTCTCCAAAAGACGACAAGGCTGTAAAACAGGCCGTTGAAGTCTCAAAGAAGCTGGTTACCGAATTTTTGCGCAAGCCTTTTGCCGTGAACAATATTTCGGCTCTGCAAAAACACTCCAAAGGCTGCGTGGACCACTCGGTGAACGTTTCGGTGCTGAGCGTTTTTCTGGGCTTGCGCATGGGTTACACCCACCAGATCATTCTCGAAAATCTGGCGCTCGGGGGCCTGTTTCACGATGTCGGCAAAATGCTGGTCGAAGCCAAAGACGATAGCATGTTGGGCGACGACGATCCGGCCATGCAGCAGCACCCAAAGCTTGGTGCTGAGCTGCTCGACAAAAGCCGCGAGATCGCCAACGAGGTGCGCATGATCGTGGCTCAGCACCATGAGTTTCTGGATGGCAGCGGATTTCCGGCAAAGCTGAAGGGTCTGGCCGTCTATGACTTGGCGCGTCTGGTGGCCATTGCCAATATTTACGATAATTTGATTTCGCAAAGTAATGCCCCCACGCTCAAAGAATGCCAGATCGAAGCCGTGGATCGCATCGAAGCCGACTACGCTGACAAGCTGGATGCCAAGAAGCTTGAAAAAGTCGTTAAGATTCTCCGATATAGCTTTCTTTAGCGGGCTGTATTAAAACTTTTCCCATGAATGAGATTTACGACCACAAGGCCACCGAGTCACGGTGGCAAGACGCCTGGCGCAAGCTTCATGTATTCGAAGTCGACGCCATTTCGAACAAACCCAAATATTACATCCTCGAAATGTTTCCGTACCCGTCTGGCACGATTCACATGGGGCACGTGCGGAATTACACCATGGGCGATGCGATGGCGCGCTACAAGGCGGCGCGCGGCTTTAACGTCATGCACCCCATGGGCTGGGATGCCTTTGGGCTGCCTGCCGAAAACGCCGCAATCAAACACAAGACTCATCCGGCCAAATGGACCTACTCCAACATCGCGTACATGAAGCGGCAATTCGAACGCATGGGCTGGCTGTTTGACTGGCGCCGCGAGGCCGCCACCTGCGCCCCCGATTACTATCGTTGGGAGCAGCTGTTTTTTATCCAGATGCTTGAAAAGGGCCTGGCCTACCGCAAGCTCTCAAGTGTGAACTGGTGCAACTCGTGCAACACGGTTCTGGCCAACGAGCAGGTCGAAGAAGGCAAGTGCTGGCGCTGCGAAAACGACGTCACGACCAAAGAGCTGACGCAGTGGTTTTACAAGGTCACCGCTTATGCGGAAGAGCTGCTCGCGGGCTGCGACAAGCTGCCCGGGTGGGATGAGCGCGTGACGACCATGCAACGCCATTGGATTGGAAAAAGCGAAGGCGCGGAGCTCTTGTTTGAAGTGGCCGACGGGCCGAAAAAAGGCGTGAAGATTCCTGTCTTCACCACACGCCCCGATACGGTGGGCGGCGTTTCGTTTCTGAGTCTTGCGCCGGAACACGCGCTTACGCTCGAGCTCGCGCGTGGCGCGAACATCGAGGCCAGGGTTGCGGCGTTCGTCGACAAGGTTCGCAAGATCGACAAGATCAAACGCTCGGCCGAAAATTTCGAAAAAGAAGGCGTGGCCCTGGGCGCACACGTGCTCAATCCGGTTACCGGCGAAAAAGTTCCGGTGTTCGCGGCCAACTTCGTACTCATGGATTACGGCAGCGGCGCGGTCATGGCCGTGCCTGCGCATGACGTGCGCGACCATGCGTTCGCGAAAAAATACGGCCTGCCCATCAAGCAGGTCATCGCGCCACTTCTCGAGTCCGGTGCCGAGCTGCCCCGTCCCGTTTCCGAGGCGGCTTACACGGAACCTGGTCGTCTGGTGAACTCCGGCGAGTTTACGGGCCTGACCAGCGAAGACGCGAAAAGGAAAATTCCACAGTGGCTTGAAAAAAAGGGTGCAGGTCATCCCACTGTGAACTACAAGCTGCGTGACTGGGGCATCTCGCGCCAACGGTACTGGGGCACGCCGATTCCGATCATCCACTGCGAAAAGTGCGGGCCGGTGCCGGTGCCCAAACACGAGCTGCCGGTCGTTTTGCCTGAAGACGTCGAGTTCACGGGCGAGGGCGCAAGCCCGCTTTCGAAAAGCGCGGTTTTCGTCAACGTGCCATGCCCCAAGTGCGGGGCTCTGGGCCGCCGGGATACCGACACGATGGACACGTTCGTGGAGTCGAGCTGGTACTACCTGCGTTTCTGCTCGTTGCCCACGCCCGACAAGCCGTTTCGGCCCGAAGACGTCGCGTACTGGGGCCCGATCGATCAGTACATCGGCGGCATCGAGCATGCGACGATGCATCTGCTTTACTTTCGGTTTTTCCACCGCGTTCTTCAAGACCTGGGCTGGATTCCAGCTGGCGTCGCGCGCGAGCCGGCCACGAACTTATTGAACCAGGGCATCGTGTACAAAGACGGCGCCAAGATGAGCAAGAGCAAGGGTAACGTGGTCGATCCCGATTCGATCATCGAACGCTTTGGCGCGGACACGGCGCGGCTGTTCATTCTGTTTGCGGCGCCGCCGGAAAAAGTGATCGAGTGGAGCGATCAGGGCGTCGAAGGCTCTTATCGTTTCATCGGCCGCGTGTGGCGCATGCTGCAAGGGAATATCAGCCTGATCCAGGACGTGAAGCCATATGCGGGCCAGCAGTCGGCGCTCAATCATGCCGAGGCGAAAAAGCTGCGGACCAAGACTCACCAGACGATTCAAAAAGTTACCAACGACCTGGATCACGACTTTCGCTTCAATACCGCCATTTCGGCGATCATGGAGCTGGTCAATGAGATCTATTCCTTCAAGGTGGAGCTCAATGACCAGACGGGCCGCGAGGTTTTGCGCGAGTCCATTGAAACCGTGGTGCGACTGCTTTGCCCTTTTGCACCGCATGTGACCGAAGAGCTGTGGAGGTTGTTGGGCCACGACTCGTTGCTGACCCTCGAAAAATGGCGCGACCACGACGCCCAGGCCGTGCTGCTGGACGTGATTACGATTGTGGTGCAGGTGAATGGCAAGCATCGGGCGAACCTGACCATTTCCAAGGACGTGCCCAAGGATGAAATTGCGGCCATGGCCAGCAAAGACCCGCATGTCGTGGCCCATCTGAAAGACAAGGAGCTCGTGCGCACCGTGGTCGTGCCCGGCCGCCTGGTCAATTTTGTGGTGAAGTGAATGTCGAAGCTGGGATTTGCCTGCGTTATGCCGCTGCTGCTCGTTTTGCTCGTGGCCTTTTCGGGCTGCGGGTATGGCTAAAAAAAAAAAAAAAACCCAT
>JACQAW010000066.1 GCA_016194725.1 Deltaproteobacteria bacterium | reverse complement strand
GTCGTGGCCGCCTTGCGCAACCGCTATGCCCACATCTTCGTCGACGAATTTCAGGACACCAGTTATCTACAGGCCGAGCTGGTCAACGCCCTGACCGGTTCCGAAGGAATGGTTTTCGTCGTCGGCGACGTCAAGCAAAGCATCTACCGCTTTCGCGGGGCCGACGTGGCGGTTTTCCGCGAGTTCATCAAAACTCTGCCGGCTCGCCGGCTTTCCAAAAATTTTCGCAGCCACTCCGAGATCATCGATGCTGTTAACGGAGTCTGCACGCCGGTCATCGAGGGCTACGAGTCCATGCTGGCCGGGCGCCGGTCCGACGACTTCGCGCTGTCGCCGCAAATTTTCAACCGGCTTCCGCGTGTGGCACGAGTCACCGCTGACAACGATGCCGCGGCCATCGAAGTCATCTTGCGCCGCCTGCGCGCCCAGGGCGTCGACTGGTCGCAGATCGTGCTGCTTGTTCGCCGCATCAAGGGCAACGCCCCGCTGTTTGAGCAGCTCGCGGCCCGGGGTATTGGCGTGGCAGTGACGTCAAGCTCCAGCGCCTCGGCCAATGAAGACCTCAAGGCTCTCGTCAATCTCTGGATCTGGGCCTGTGAGCCCTGGCAAAAGCTTCGTGCGGCCCAAGTGGTGACTGACTTTGGAATTTCAGCGCGCGCACAGCTGGGCGAGCAGCTTACGCTACTCGAGTCACCTTGCAAGGCAGGCGCGCGGCTGACGTGCGAAGAGCTTCTCAACCGCCTGAACGCCCGGTTCTACCTGAGTCAGCGTTTTGGAGCAGTCTTTGAGCAGTTCGAAGTCTTCGTACTCAAGCATCAAAGCGAGGGGCTGGCCCCCATGGTGCTTGCGCGTCGCCTGCACCATCTTGTCGCTAATGGCCAGGATATCGCTGGCTTCATACTGCTTCCACCACCTGCAAATCTGGCCGGCACGATTCGGGCGCTCACCGTGCACAGCGCGAAGGGGCTCGAATTTCCGGAGGTCATTATGGGAGATGTAAAAGCTCAGCGCAAGCGGCCCTCGGGAATCCTGCGTCATGGTGACGATATCTGGTTGCCTGAGCGCGACGAAGACTCTGAGCTCGACTGGTCGGCCCCCGAAATGCAAACTGCGAAATGTTTTGAGGAGCAGGCCGAAATCGAAGAAAGCGGGCGGCTGCTCTATGTCGCCATGACACGGGCTCAGGAAGCTCTCTATGTGGTCGATCGGCCCGCCACGCAGATTACCGACGATGCCACGACGAAGAAAAAGCCACCTAAAAAACCGGACTCCTCGTGGGCAGCCTGGCTCAAGGCCGGAATATCGCTCAGTATTCCCCAGGAACTGTTTCTGGAAGATGCACCAGCGCTCGCTCCTGTGCCGCCAGGCACCCACAGGCATTCAGAACCTCCGCTTGCTCTTCGGCCTCCTCATTATAACAAAGCGCGTACGGGTGTCACAGCCTGGGCAGCCGAGCTGGCTGCAACAGATCCAGAACCTCAAATTTCACGGCCGGCTGGGGCGGTGCCCGTAGGAAAGGTTCGTGTATCCAAGCTTTCGCGCGAAGATGCAATCCGCCTGGGCACCGAGTTCCATAAATATCTTGAGAATGAAAACTGGCCCCTGCTGCGTAAAGAAGCGCAGGCCAATGACGTTGATCTCGAGCAGTTCTGGGAATGGACGCGCACGCCGGCAGGGCAGACCGTCTTCGGAGCCGCAAATCGCATCTACCCCGAGTTCGCCTTCGAATGGCGCAATGGCGCGCGCACCATTACCGGCCGTATCGACCGCCTCGTGATTACCAACGCCAATGAAGCCTGGGTCATTGATTACAAGGTGTTGCTGCAACCTAAGAGCCGCGAGGAGCTGCTCGCAGGTTATGGTTTGCAGCTGCGAATTTACAGCGAGGCTGTCAAACAATTGACGAAGCTTCCGATGGTCCGGTCGTTCATTCTCGACCTGGCCGCCGCCACGGGCGAAATCTGGCTCGAGGTTCCAAGCGCGTAAGTTCGGGCTATTGCACTCTTTCCATAAGCTGTTAGCCTTATTATATGTTGCGCAAATCCATGCTTATGTTGTCGGCTGTTGTTGCTGTGCAATGGACAAGTCCTCTTTTGGGAAGAGCTGCCGAAATTGACGGCCCGCCAATGAATCTGATGCTCGAAGGCGATCGAGATCTCTCTTCCGGAAGTGCCGAAGAGGCGCTGCTGCTCGGAACTGATCGGCAGACCGCGGGGCTCGCTAATGCCAGCGGTGCGAGTCGCGGACTGGCGAGCGCCGAGCGAAAAATCGCACGTGAGGAAAAAGGCGATGCCGACGACGACGAGTTTAATTTCTCCTGGCTCGATCCGGATAAGAAAGTCTATGTGCTGCAGAATCGCAAATACCGCAAAAAAAACCGTTTCGCGATTTTTCTCGCCGGCGGCCTGAACCTCTCCAACCCGTATCGCTCCGAATACGAGGTCGTGCCCCGCGCCGCCTTCTGGTTCAGCGAACAGTTTGGCGTCGAATTTTTTTACTCCAGCCTGAGCAACCACGACAACAACACGCTCACCGCGCTCAAGAGCGCCAGCCCATCGGCGTTGCCCTTTGTCCGCGAGAACCAGAACTACTATGGTGCCGTGCTCAGCTGGACGCCCTGGTACTCGAAGCTCAACTTCTTTAACAAGATACTTTATTTCGACTGGTATTTCGACGCCGGTGCCGGCCAAACCAGTACCGCGCTCGATCGCAACCGGCGCGCCGACAAATCGCCGGACTTTCTTTTCGAAAGCCTGTTCACCTTTTATTTCGGCACCGGCATGCAGTTTTACGTCACCCGTAACTTTCTGGTCCGTCTGGACTTGCTGGGCATGATGTATAGCGCCACGGGTGCTGATGGCATTACGAAGAGCAACACTCAGAATTACGACTTCACAGCGGGAATCGGCTGGGCTTTCTGATTCAACCGATCCCTGGGGGATAATATGATTCACCGAAGTGCGCAAGGAAGCGCACGAAAAGTAATAAAAATAATTTTTGCGGGTACACTGCTGTGCTTGTGGGCACTCGCCGCGCCCGGCGCATTTGCTGCTGATGAGCCGGAGCCACTCGCGCTGCCCGACCGCAGCCCCGCGCAAGCGGGCCAGGCTTACGACTCGCCAACGGCATTGCAGCAGGCCTATCGCGATGGCCAAAAGCTTTCGGCCGATGGCAACCATTACGAATCCGCGGCGGTTTTTTTCAATATCTATACGGCGCAGGCCAACTACCAGGACGTGGCGCTCGGTCACGTAGCCGAAGAGCTCATTCTGGCCGGCTATCCCAACGCCGCCAGCTATTTCTACATTCAAACGCTTCAGCGGGCGAGTCGACCCGCCATACGCCGCATCCTTGCGCATCTGCCCGCGATGCTCGAAGCCGTCGGCGGCGATCTGCTGCGGCCCTATATCGTGCGCAACACCACCGAGGCCGATTACGACGGCACCACCCGCACCCACTTTTATTATTTTCTCGGTAAAGACGAGCTGCTCAAGGGCGAGCCGGCCAAGGCGCTCCAGGCGCTTTCCCACGTCAGCTCGGGCGCCGGCATTCTCGCGCAGGCCGCTTACCTGCGCGCAGCCGCCTACGCCATGACCGGCCAGACCAGTAACGCGATCTCGTCTTTTGAGAACTGCCGGAATCTCGCGGGCAAAAGCGAGAGCCGCACCAAGTCCCTCAAACAGGAATATTTCGATCTCGAAGCCCGGTGCACCGCGGGGTTGGCGCGCGCCTATTACCAGGCGGGCCAGTTCGACAAAGCCGAAGAAACCTACGATGACATTCCCAAGGCCAGCTTCGTGTGGACCGATATTCTGTTCGAGCAGGGCTGGAACGCCTTTGCCAAGGGCGATTACAATCGCACGCTCGGCAAGTTAGTCAGCTATCGGTCACCGTCATTGAGTTTCGTCTTCAACCCCGAAGTCGACGTGCTGCGCGCCCAAAGTTTTTTCGCGCTCTGTGACTATGAGGATGTCGATAAAGCCGTCCATGAGTTCGAAAGCCGGTATGCGGGCGTGGGCAGCCAGATGAAGAGCTTCCTGCTCTCGCATGACCGCGACCTGGGCTCCTTCTACGGCATCGCCAAAGAGGCGCTCAAGCGCAAGCTGCACACCAACGACCTGCTCTCGCAGGCGCTCAACCGCTTTATACGCGGCCCCTATTTCGCGGCCCAGATCACGCAGGAGCGAGCTGTCTACAGCGAGGCCGCGCGCAGCCACAGCCTGGCTGCCGCCGCCAACAACCGAAAATTCGCCAACTTTCTGTCCCAGGTCATCAACTGGCGCGCCAAGACCGTGCGAGTGCTGGGCGGGCTTTTTGTTAAAAACTCGCTGCTCGACATCTACAACGACCTCGTTACCGACCTCGACAAGATGGCTTACATCAAGCTTGAAATGCTCGGCCGCACCAAGCTCAGGCTTGAGAAAAAACAGGTCGTAAGCGCGGATGAAGACGGCGTGCTCAAAAAAGGTTCAAGCGATGTCGGAAGAAAAGACTACCAGTATTTCTGGACCTTCAATGGCGAGTTCTGGGTAGATGAACTGGGCGACTATGTCTTCGCACTCGAGTCTCAGTGTGGAACGTAAATCGTGGCTGGCCCTTGGCATCGCGTTTTTCGCCTTGAGCCCCCTGGCCCATGCCTATAACCAGGGCCAGTTCGACGAAGTCACCTCCAGTGAAGAGTCTCAGATCAACCGGGTGCGTGAGCAGGAAATCCAACAGCTTAAAATAGTGCTGGGCCGCCGCTTCGCCGAAAACCGCCGTCCCGACATCCTGCTTCGCCTGGCCGAGCTCTATACCGAGAAATACCGGTTTTTTTTCTTCAAGGAAAACCAGATTCACCAGAACCTTTACAAGCAAGGGGTCAAAGAGCGGGTCGTCAATCACGACCATTCGCGCGAGCAGCTGCGCGGCGCTACCAACGCCTGCCTGGCTATTTTGAAATCGCGGGTGCAGTTCGCCAAGCTCGATGAAGTCTATTACTTCCTGGGCTACAACTCCGAGGAGATGGGCAATAAAAAGGACGCCACGAAGTATTTCAGCGTGGTGGCCACGCGCTACCCCAGCAGCAGCTACGCCGCCGAAGCGTTCCGCAATCTGGCTGAAACCGCGTTCGAGAACAAGAAATACAGCCAGGCGCTCAGCTTTTACGAGCGCGCCGTCCAGTTCACCAAAATACCCAGCTATCCGCGCACGATGTACAAGCTGGCCTGGGCCTATTTCAAAATGCGTCGTAAAACCGAAGCGCTCGACACGATGAAGCGGGTCATCGAGCTTTCGGGTAAGGAAGAAAAGTTCGTAGGCCTTCGCGACGAAGCCCTGGGCGACATTGTGATGTTCTTCTCCGAGGCGGGCCGGTTCAAGGAGGCGCATGAATATTTTTCCAGCATCAATGGCGGGGCCGAAGTCTATGTGAACGCCCTCACGCGTCTGGCCGGGATTTACGAGCGAAAGGGCGAGCGTCAGCTGGCCCTGAAAGTTTATGAGAGCCTGATCAGCGAGTATGGCGATAAACGCCCCGATCTTGTTTACGACGCGCTGGGAAAAATCGTCGAAATCTACCGTAAATCCGGTGATGGTGGGGGCGAAGAGCGGGCGCTGGGCCGGCTCGTCGATTTTTTTGCCGCCCACAACGGCGAAATCGGCAAGGGCGACGATGCCCAGGCCACTTTGCTGCGGGCCAAAAACTACCTGCGTGGCCGCGCCACCGAAGTGCACAAGGAAGCGCAAAAGAAAAAGAACGCGAAACTCTATGGCCGCGCCGCCGACCTCTACGCGTTGTACATCAAGGCCTTTCTGCAAAAACCTGCCAACGAGAAAGACGAGCGTGAGCGCGGCGAAATCGACGGTTACCGTTCCGATGCGTTGCTGGCCGCGGGCCGTGAGTCTGATGCCATGCCGCAGCTCAGGCGTACGCTCGACGACGACAAGGGCAACCCCAAGATTCGCCGCGAAGCCGGTGCCACGCTGCTCAATCTGTTGATCAAACGCCTGGATGCCTCCAAGGGCAAGGACGCGACCGTCGAAAAGCAGTTCCTCGAGGTTGCCGACGACTTCGAACACGCCTTTCCCCAGGACAAGTTCTCCATCGATCTTAAAGTCAAACGTGCGCGTCTCGAAGCCAGAAAGTCCGGGCCCGACGGTCTCAGCAGCGATGCGCGCCACGCCCTGCAGTCGCTGGTCGAGCAATACCCCTCGCGTCCCGAGGCCGCCGACTCAGCCCAGGATCTGGTTGCGGACCTCGTGAAACGCAAAGAGATGGACGAGGCCACCAAGCTTGCCCAGGCTTATCTGGCCAACGGCACGCTGCTCGCAATGATTTTGCCAAAGCTGCCGCCGAATACGAACGCCTGGCCGGCTCCTCGAGCAATGATTCCGAGGTGGTGGCCAAGTCCCTGAACAACGCCGCTCTCAACTATGACAAGGCGGGCATGACCGGCGACTCGGTGCGGGTCTACCTCAAAATTCTCGCCAAATTTCCCGCAAACAGCGCCCCTCGCGAAGATCTCAAGCGCCTGGCCTCGCAGCTGCTCTGGAAAAGCCGTTTTAATGAATCGGCCAATCTTTATATGAGGCTCGCGGCGCTCGACGCCTACAGCCACGACGAGCGTTTGAGTTTCGTGCGCACCGCGTTTGCCTTGCAGTGGGGCGGCGGCGACTTCGCCAACGCCCATGTTACCGGTACCACCGGGATACGCCTGCTTTGCGAGGGGGGCACCACGCGCAAGGGCAAGCGCCAGGCCGTCCGAAGTTCCCATAAAAGCAGCCGCGGTGGCGGCGGATCGGGCGCTTTTTCCGACGAACGCTGCCATGATCTGGCGCTCGAGCTTGCCCAGGTCGAAATCGAAGCAGGACACCCCCAAGAGGCGGTAAGCCAGCTCAAAACCTATTCAGCGCGCAACTATCCCAACCTGCGCAAAGCCGAGGCAAACTACCTGCTCGGACAGCTCTATCAGCAGATTCACGAAGGCCGCAAAGCCTCCATGTATTACGAGGAATCCGCGCGCTCGATTACCAAAAACGGCACCAAATCCCGGCGCGAGCGCAACTTCGCCGCGCACTCGGCATTTCTGCTTGTCGAGCCTTATTCCTTCACCGGCTTTGCATTCGAGCTTAAAAATGCTCCTGTACCGCCCCGATATCAGGGAGCCCAGGCCGAGGCCTATCGGCGCGGCATCGAAGGCGTGGTTACTCCCATGTCCGCCCGAGCCGTCGACTTTCTCAAGCAGGGCTATCAAAAAGGCCTGCAGCTGGGCGTGACCACGCCCACGTATGTCGCGCTCACCCAGCGGCTCTCCAAGCGCGCGCCTCGCGAATATCCACCCGCCCATTACGCTATGGTGCAGGAAGGGGAATCGGCCTCGAAACAGTCCGCGCTGCGGCTTTCCGGCGTGGTGCAGGACGTGGACCCCTCCGATCTGCGCAAACCCGACAATGCCTGGCGCACTCAGGTCGCTGGCAAGCTCGCGCAGAATGCCCGGTCGGCGGACAACTGGGTTGAGTTCGGCAATCTCGAAGCCCTGGCCAGCCGGCTTAAAATCGCCCGTCTCATGTATGAGCAGGCCCTCATCCTCAACAGCAGGAATCCCTCGGCCCTCAATAACATCTCGGTTGTGCTCTTCCTCGAAAACCGCACGGTCGAGGCGACCCAAGGATTCGCCAAAGCGGCAGAAGTTGCCGAATTCAATCGCGACATCAAGCTCAACCTGGGCAAATCGCTGCTCGCGTTTCATCACTTCAATCCGGCGCTCGAGAGTCTACATGCGCTCGCAGCGCGGTACCCCCAGGACAAGGAAGTACAAGCGACGCTGGCCGTGGCGTTACTGGGTTCGGGACAGCTGGCCCAGGCCGCCGCAAAGCTTGAAGAAATCGATGCACAGGGTAGCAAGCGCTTCACTCTCTGGTACAATTGGAGTGTGTGGTCAATTCTGGCAGGCGACAAAGGGCAGAAAGAGAAAGCCATGGACATGCTGGGCGAGCGGCGTGGCGCGCTCGGCGCCGCCGAAAAAGCGCAGGCCGATCTGGTCATCGCGCTCGGAGGCGCAGCGAAATGATGCGAATCCTTGGTCTCCTTCTTTTCTCCCTGGTCTTCTTCCTCAACAGCGCCGTTCCGGTGCGAGCTGATGATAATGAGCGGCCTCGCCGCAAGAAAAGTCAGTTTAAAAAAGGCCCCGCTGTCCGCGGCACCGGCGAAAAGCGGGTTAAAGAAGAGGGCCAGACCGTGATCTACAAGTCACGCAACAAGGTCGACTTCGACGACTCCCTTATCGAAGGCGAAGTCAAAAACCCCAATGAGTTTTACTTCACGGTGCGCCCCACCAACCCGTCCAAGAACCTGGTCGAGCGGCGCAAAAATTTTCATAAAGAGATGCTGCGGGATACGGTGATGATCCGATGAGCGACCAGATCGTCGTATTGACAGTCCAGAGCATGAACGCGGCAGGCGAAAAGATCTTTCGACTGCATAAAAAACGCGCGGTCATCGGCTCCTCCACCTCAAGCGATCTGCGCCTCGACGACCCTTCGATCAGCCCGGTTCATGCCATTCTGGAAGTCAGTGGCATCGACGGCAAGCCCGTGCTCTACGACCTGGCCAGCGACACCGGCCTTGTCATCAACGGTCAGAAGAGCTTGCAAGCCACGGTCAATCCCAGCGACAAGATCCAGATCGGCCCCTATCTGATCCATATCCGGGTGCAGGCGCTCAATGAAGTTCCCCACGCGCCCAAGTCCACGCGCGAGGCCTACGGCGGTCAAACGCTGTTCGTAAACGAGAAGGAAGACCTCACGCCCCTGCTGCTCGAAGACGAGCGCGAGATAGTCGACATCTTCGACCACCGCTCGGAATCCAAGCTCAGTCTGCAGATGGTCATGTTCTTCGACGACACCATCCTGGACGTCGAACATTTCGTGAACAAGAAAAGCGTCGTCATCGGCCCGGGCAGCCGCGACGATTTCAGTATCCCGCCATTCCTGGGCCAGGGCAAGCAAGGCCGCTTCGACCTCGTCACCTGTGATGGCGGCAAGTACATGCTGCACCTGCATGATAGCATGAGCGGCGTCGTCAGCCAGGGCGGCAAGCTGTTGCCGCTCAAGGAAGTGCTGGCGGCCATGTCCGTGGGCGGCTCCAAAATGTTTCCGCTGGGCGAAAAAGACTTCGCCAAAGTGCGCCTCAACGACGTCAGCTTTTTCATGAACTTCACGCCCGCGCCCCCGCGCCTCAAGATGGCGCGGCTGCTCGAGCGCGACGCCGTATTTTTCCGAATCTGGTTTCTCTCGCTGCTGCTCACCCTGCTGCTCCTCGTCGGAATCAGCGTCATGAAGGTCAGCCCCACCATTGAAATCGAGCAGCTTCCCGACCGTACGGTGACCATCTACGAGGCGCCCAAAATCCCGATGCCGAAGCCCGTAGCGGTCAAAACACCAGAGCCCAAGCCGACGCCAACGGAAACGCCGAAACCAAAACCAACGCCGAAGCCCACGCATAAGCCTACGCCGAAACCGACGGTAAAAGTTATGCCGAAGCCAGTGACAACGCCGCCAAAGCCTCATCCCGTAATTGACGTTGAAAAGCCCGTGCCCCCGAAGAAAGTCCCCGCAGTGGTGAAAAAGCCCGCTGTCGTCAAGCCAGTAGCGGTAACCAAAACCGTTTCCGGCGGTAACGGTGGCGAAGGCGCCCGCGCCAAAGGCGAAAATGGCGAACGCGGGCAAAAGAACGCACCCAAGAACAAAAACCACATGGACAAAGCCATGCGCCCTGGGCCCGGCAACCCCAAAAAAGCGGCAACCGGCGTCTCGGGCCAATCCCAGACCGACGACATGGGCGTGGTCGACATGTTCAAGGCCCAAAAGGGCACGTTAAACAAGATTCTCGCTGGTGGCAAAGGCGCGGCCAATGCCGCCGACAAAATCAAAGGCTACGGCGGCTTCACCACGGCAGGGCAGGGGGGCCTGGGCGATGCCGGCTCCGGCTCGGGCGGCGGTGGCCACTCCGAGGGCCTCGGTGGTTTATCCGACAAAGGCGCTGGCGGCGGCAAGAGCGGCAAGGGCCTGGGACAAATCGGCAGTGGCGGCAATATGCTGGGCGGCAGCGGCAAAATGAATATCGACAGCGGCGGCAGCCCCGAGCCGATTGTCTACGGGTCCATTGATACAGATGCAATCGCTCGCGCGATCGCAGCCCATCGCGATGAAATCAAGTATTGCTACGAAAAAGAAATCAACGCGGAACACCCCGACATGGCCGGCCGCGTGGGCATTCGTTTCGTCATCGGCGCCAGCGGCACCGTAAACAGCGCTGGTACAATCAGCACAACGTTACGCAACAAGAACACTGAAAACTGCGTCTGCGAAGTCATCAAGCGCATTCAGTTTCCACCCGTGCGGGGCGGCGGCATAGCCGAGGTCACCTACCCATTCGTGTTCAAGCCATCCAACAAGTGAGGGCGTTTTGCTCGAGATGAATTCTCCCAGCCAGCAAATCTACGGTTTTTTCACGCTGGCTCTGCCCATTGGAATCAAAGTGGTCATGGCCATCGTCTGCGGCGGCCTTATCGGCATCGAACGCGAGCTCAAGAACAAGCCGGCCGGGGTCAAAACCCAGATTCTCATCTGCTTGGGCGCCACGCTTTACACGATCATCTCGCTGCTCATCGCGCAAAGCTTCAGCGAAACCGGCTACCATGGCGATCCTGCACGTATTGCCGCCCAAATCGTGCCTGGCATCGGCTTCATCGGTGCCGGCGCCATCATGCAATCGCGCGCCAGCATCATCGGCCTCACTACCGCCGCCACCATCTGGATCGTCGCGGCCATCGGCATGTGCATCGGCTCAGGCTACCCGGTCGTGGCCTTCGTGTTCACCACCACGGTGCTTTTTACCCTGCTTGCGATTAATAAAATCGAAAACAAGTTTCTCGGCCGCGGCGGCACCCGGGCGCTTGAAATCATTTTTGACGATCAGGACGGCTCGCTGCGCGCCCAGATCAACCAGGTCATGAGCAACAATGAAATCGCGCTCGATGACTTCGATATCGCCCGCAGCGGCGAAATGTACGTGCTGCGCATGCAGCACACCAGCACCGTTGCCGTGCACAAGCGCTTCATCCTCGACCTCTGGGGCATCAAGGGCATCCGCGAGGTCAAACAAATTTGAAGGCCGTCGTCGCCCGCCACCTGGTCGTGAATGGCACGGTTCAGGGCGTGGGCTTTCGGGCCGCTACCTTGCGCGAAGCCACTCGCATCGCCGGTCTTTCGGGCTGGGTTCGCAACTTGCCCGATGGCGCGGTTGAAATCCTGGTGCAGGGCGAACAAGCTAAAGTCGACGAGCTGGTCGAGTGGTCCAATTCCGGTCCACCTTCGGCCCGGGTCACCAAAGTCGATGTTCAGCCGGCCAAGGCTGACCCGAACCTTGGAGCCTTTTCAATTAAGCGTTAGAAATGAAAAAGGCTGATCCCGTTTCCGGAATCAGCCTTTTTAAAAACTGCGTAACGCTAGTTTATTAGCGAACGGCGTTCTTGAATTCCTTGCCAGCGCGGAATTTTGGAACGGTCATGGCTGGGATGCGGATTTCCTTACCCGTCTGAGGATTACGTCCAGCGCGAGCTTTGCGCTTCGACTTGGTGAACGTTCCGAAACCAACGAGGGTGACATCGTCACCTTTCTTTACCGACTTCTTGATCAGTTCGAAGCTGCTGTTGAGCACGCTTTCGACGTCGGTCTTGGTGAGAGAAGTGGTCTTCGAAACTTGTTCGACGAGTTGAGCTTTATTCATTGTCTGAGATCCTCCGGATGATAGGTTGAGTCGTCGTCTTGAGCGAAGAAGGCAGCACGCCATGTTCGCTCAATCTCCAATTGTTAGAGTTGCCGATAAATAGCGTTACAACCCGTCGAGTGTCAAGATTGTTTTAAGAAATTAAAAAAAGTGAATTGCAAAGACACGCTCTGGCTGCGGTTACGCGGTTTGCCCGAAGCAGTTGACAACTGCCAATGATTTTAGATCGGCAAAATTTACGAGGGAAAAATCATCATAGTGAAATGACACGCGGTATAATATTGCCGGGCCCGTTTTGATTTTGTGGCACGGGCGACTTAAAATGAAGCTCAGGCGGCATCATGGCAAAAACGTTTCCAATCCGGGCCTATCATATCGCGGAACGACTCAAGCTTCGCGAAGTGCGCGATAAGCTGGGCTACACTCCCAAGGAATTTTCGAATTACGAAATGGTGGTGCAGGCCACAGGCGATGACGCGTTCATCCTGGTTTACAATTTCGGGTCGGTGGTTTTTTTCAACGTCCCCGACAAGGATCTCGAAGTCGAAATGGCGCGCCTGAGCGAGTTTCGCACGCCGTCCGATACCATGCGCACCAGCGACAACTTCGTCATCGAGATTTCCGACTCCGGCCAGAACAAAGCTGTCTTCGACAAACTCGAGGTGCGTGCCTTGACCTACGACTCCGTCAAGATCGCCAGCGTGCTGCTGGCGCAAAGCACTGCGCTCGAATACTACGAAATTCTCATCGAGAATCTCATGGAGAAGACCGGAAAGTATTCCCGGCGCCTCGAAAAGGAAGGCGAGTATCTCGAAAAGAGCGAGGATCTTCTTAAGTTCATCGGTCTCTGTCTCAATACCCGTCAGGACATCATCTCAAACCTGTACATCGTCGACAGCCCGGACGAAGTTTGGGAAAACAATGATCTTGAACGCTTGTTCACAGACCTTAAAGCACTACTTGATATTGACGTCCGCTACCGGGCGTTGGAGCACAAGATCGAGATCATCCAGGAGAGCATCGAAATCATCGTCGAGCTCACCAAGTCCCGCCGGGCAACCCAGCTTGAGCTGACCATTATCGCCCTGTTCGCCATCGACATACTCATTTCTATTTTCTTTAAATTTCGCTGATGTTACTCTTTATTCAAGAGCTTAACTTGCCGGGGGAGAACATGACTAAAGCCGATCTCGTCAACGTTGTTTCGGAGAAAGCCAAACTGCAGCACCGCCAGGCCGAAGTGGTTGTGAATCTCGTTTTCGACCTCATGTCGGAAGCGCTGAAAAAAGACGATCGCATCGAGATTCGTGGATTTGGAAGTTTCGTGAACCGCAGCTACGGCAGCTATCAGGGGCGCAATCCCAAGACCGGCGCCGTGGTGCAGGTAGCGCCAAAGCGCGTGCCGTTTTTTAAAGTCGGTAAAGAACTCAAAGAAATGGTCGACGTCTACAACTTCCCGCGCGAGGGCGTTACGCCACAGCCGCTGCCGGATGATGATGACGATGATGATGACACTTGATGAGGGAAGTTGGAGGTGACGTCCGGATTCGAACCGGAACAAAACGGTTTTGCAAACCGTCCCCTTAGCCATTTGGGTACGTCACCACCGAGGCACTTAAGCTGGACATCTTGATAATTAGGTCCAAGCCCCTTCTTTGTCAATCTGCAAAACCCGGTTATCCTGGTCATACGTATGGCAAAAAACCTAGGTGAGATACTGCTCGAACAGGGAATTATCGGTCGGGATGCACTCGATCGGGCGCTCCAGATCCAGAGCCGCCGTCTGGGCGATATTCTCATCGAAGAGCATCTGGCCGATCCCGTAGCCATCGCGCAGGCGCTCAAGTTTCAAGCGTTAACTAAAACCGGTCGTCGTTCCACTCGCCTTATGGTCGATGTCGCGACCCTGGACGAAATTCTGGTACGGCTCGAAACCATCGAAGACCAGGTTGCCGCCGACGCCCGGCGAGCGGTCCCGTTTCTTTCGTCACTCGTCTCCCTTCGTCAGGCCATCGAGATGATGCTGCTCGAACCGGTCGAAACGCTGTTTGCCAGGGCGCGCCTAATCGCCCTGCAAGCTGGCGGTGAAGCCGGCAAGAAGCTCGAGCTTGTCTGCGAAGGCGGAGGCATGGTGGTCGACCGCGCGCTTATCGACGAGCTCTCCGACATGATTCTGCATCTGGTGCGAAACTCGGTCGACCATGGCCTCGAGGACGGGACGGTTCGTACTCACTCTGTCCGATGACGGTCGTGGAATTGACGACGACGCAATTTATGCGCAGGCCCTGAAGAAGGGCCTCATCGAAGGCGAGCGTGCAAAGCATTCTTCTGATTCGCTTCATCGCCTGCTTTTCACTCCCGGATTTTCCACGACCGAAAAGGTGACGACCTTCTCAGGGCGTGGCGTCGGGCTCGACGTCGTAGAAGCCACGGCTATCCGACTCAATGGCGACGTCACCGTGCGCTCGAGCCCTGGCCACGGAGTCACGTTCAGAGTCAGCGTACCCTTGCACTGCGCCCGTCTTGCCGTGGTGCCGTTGCGCGTGGGCAAGGAGTGGATCGCGGTGAACGCCAGCGAGATTACCAGTATCGAGCGCACCAGTGACCTGACCGGCTTGCTTTCCGCCGCCTCGCTTTTTCCCGGTCCCGAGCCTAAGCAAAGCCTGAAGCCCCCATTCCTGCGCGTGGAGTGTCTCACGGGATCACGCTGGGCCTTTGACGAAGTCGGGCAGCCCGAGGACGTCATGGTTCGTGAAGCTTCCGCGTTCGCAAAGGGCTCGCACGGAGTTATTGGCGGTGCCCGCATGCGCGACGGGCGCAGCGTGCTGCTCATCGACCTGAATCTATTGTCGACCATCGCGGCCAGCGTTGGGCAGAACTAGACTCCTATTGATGAGCTGCCCCAGATGTGTTTGTGCAGCTGAGTCTGCAGCCTGACGTCCAGGCGGTCTTCGAGCATCCATTCCGCAAGGCTCTTTAGCGGCAGAGTTCCATGGGCCGGCGAAAACAGCACGGTAAACCGCCGCACCAGATCGTAGCGGCGACAGATATCCTTCGACCATTCGTAATCCTGGCGGCTGCAGACCACGAATTTGATCTCGTCGCTCGCGTTCAGATGCGCAAGATTGGCAAAACATCGATCGGCTTTCTCGCCACTGTCCGGAGTCTTGATGTCCATGATAATCCGGGCAAGGCCGGTATAAGGCGTCACGTCTTCCTCTCCGCCAGTTTCAATAGAAAGTTTCTTGCCCTCGTTCAGCAGCCGTTTTACCAGTGGCAGCGCATTCGGATGCGCCAGCGGCTCGCCGCCGGTAAGGCACACCCAGCGCGTCCGGTGGCTGGCCACTTCGGCAGCGATCTCCGTAATCGTCATCCACTTGCCGCCGGAGTAAGAGTAAGTCGTGTCACAGTACGTACAGCGCAGGGGGCACCCCGTAAGTCGCACAAAGCTGAACCGCTCGCCCGCGAGGGTCGATTCGCCTTGGATGCTGTGAAAAATTTCGGTGATTTTAAGCCGTGTCTCGTCTGTCATAATATGTCCGTGCGCTTGCTGAACGAGCCACCCATAGCATGTTTCCGGGCTCCTAAAAAGCACAAGGCCAAGGCATCCATAGCCTTGGCCCTGCGTCGATTCGAAGAATGAAACCCAACTGACCGTGCGATTTAACGCAGTGGGGGACGAGCCAGTCGAAGTTCCCATTCCCATTGAACTGTGTGTCGAGGTCCTATGACCTAAGGTGGCCAGCCCCGCTGTGGGACACGGCTTGACTCTGTCTCGGGCAGACCACCCTTATGAGGGGGGTTCCGTTGAACAGGCCTTAGGACCACTCCTTTGGCAACCCAGCCGGCATGGAACCGGGCTTGCGCCCGAATCTGTAGCCCTGTGGCTTTGCGACCGATGGGTTTCCCCAGCGGCTGCCTTTTTCAAAGGGAAGCGCAAATGCGCATCCTTCAATCGGGCCACCATCGTCGTTTCCGCCCCTCCTTCAAGAAAGCGGCATCATCCTGAGAGACGTGGCAACCTACCTGATAAATTGTTTTATGAGCTGTTCATGTTTGTGGTCCCCTATCTTAACCCGCCGAACCATCGACGAGTGTTACCCCTATAGGCCAGTTTACGCGAATGGCGCTCCGTGTCAATAACCGACGAAATATATGTAAAATCAATAACTTACAATTCTGCGCATCCACCGGATTCAGCCGCTGATTTCAGGAAATATTCATCAAAGGATGTACAGGATATCGAGTGAAACGGCCGAAGCCGGAAAGGCTGCCTGCACCGAGACTTCGTAGTTTGGGGTGATGTACCAGTGCTTTGAAAACTGGTGGCGCCATCCCAAATCAAACGTATGAACCCAGATGCGGCTCGAATCGATCTCCGTCGCGGTATATTTCGGAATACACGAGTCGCGCAGGGCTAGCTGATAGGTGGCTTGGGTCGAAATCGT
>JACQAW010000090.1 GCA_016194725.1 Deltaproteobacteria bacterium | reverse complement strand
TCTGTGGAACGGCGGCCGTGGCAGCGCGTACTGCAGCTTCAGCTGGTGCGGCTTGCGCCGGGGCCGCCTGCTCGGATGCAGCCAGAGTTTCGGCTGGAGCATCCGTTTCGGCGGCCTGCTCCGCAATGGCTTCCTGCTGCATTTCGGCTTCAGGGGCTGCTGCTTCGACGGACGCCTCTTCGGTAGGCTGGGCTGGAGCGGCATCAGCCGCCTCGCTGGCCTCGTCGCTCGACTTTGCGCGGCGGCGAATGACGGTGGTGCCTGCCTTTTTTGGCGCTTCGGCGGTGGTGTCGGCTTTCTTGCGAGTCGTTTTCGTGGTTTTTTTCAGTACAGCCTGCTCTTTGGCCACCTGGTCGCGTATCAGCGCCACTTCCTCGGTGGCGAGCCCGCTCATGTGGCTCTTCACGTCAATGTTGAGCCGCTTGAGTTTGTCGATCAGGGTGATGGAATCCATCCCCAGCTCTTTTGCGAGTTCGTATACTTTGACCTTTTCCAGCGTCATCGCGATGGCTCCCTTGGTGTTCTGCTCCGGGCTTTCTTTAGTCGTACTGTCCACGTCGTGATTTCCTTTTCCTTACTCGCTGTCAGTCTTGGGCGTTCCCATGCCGGCAGCAGCCATTTCCTGGCGCAGGCGCTCTTCAGCGAGCGTCTTGGCATCCTTGATTTCGGGACGCACCGGGGTGGCGCGTTTCGCGCCGCCTGGCAGTGTCACGCCAGGACGCACGTGTGGTGTTTCAAGCGGGGTTCCGTCTTTGCTCAGCATCAGGGCGTCGCCGCCCTTTTCGACGACGGCTTGGGCCCGCGTCTTGAGTGACAAGGCATCTTCTTCGGTGGCAAAGCCGGGAATTTTCATCAACGTTTCGGTAGTGCCTTCTGCAACCTGGAATACGTTCACGAAACCCGTCTGGTAAATACCCTGAGCCAGTGTTTCGTTGACGCCTTCGATATGTTGCAGATTGAAGATCGCGTCGGCCATGCGTTTTTGCAGCTTGGTCTTCGAGATGATGTCGAGGCGCCAGCCCGTAAGCATGGCAGCGAGACGCACGTTCTGGCCGCGTTTGCCGATGGCCAGGCTGAGCTGATCGTCTTCGACCATGATTTCCATCGACTTGTTGCGCTCGTCCATCTTGATGGACGAGATTTCGGCAGGCTGCAAAGCCGCCTTCACGAACAAGGCTGCATTTTCGTTCCACGGAATGATGTCGATCTTTTCGCCGCGCAGCTCGTGAATCACGTTCTGCACGCGAACGCCCTTCATGCCCACGCACGCGCCAACCGGATCCACGTCGCGGTCGTTGCTGGCCACGGCGATCTTGGCGCGCGAGCCGGGTTCACGGGCCGCCGCTTTGATGACGACAACCTGATCGGCCACTTCGGGCACTTCGGTTTCGAAAAGTTTCATGATGAACTTCGGTGACGTGCGGGTCAGGTAAAGCTGAGGCCCACGAGGCGTCATGACCACGTCGCTCAGATAAGCCTGCACGCGGTCGCCCGGCTTGAAAGTTTCGCCGGGAATGATTTCGCTGCGAGGCAGGAGCGCGTCGGTCTTGCCCAGGTCGATGACCAGCGAGCCGCGTTCCACGCGACGGGCGATACCCGAGATGACTTCGCCTTTGCGGCCGATGAATTCGCCGAAGATGATGTCGCGTTCCGCGTCGCGCACTTTCTGGAAGATAACCTGTTTTGCGGTCTGCGCGTCGATGCGGCCAAAGGTTGGCGTGTCGAGCTTGATGCCCAGTTCGTCGCCGACGTTGACTTCAGGGTCCAGCTTGCGGGCTTCGAGCAACTCCACGTCCACGTCGGGATCACCGATCTCATCTTCATTCTCCACAACCGTCTTGAACTGGAAAAGTTCGATTTCGCCGGACTCCTGATTGTAGTGAGCCTCGAGGTGGGCGCCCACGCCGAATTTCTTCTGGGCTGCCATGAGCACTGCCTGTTCCAGCGCTTCCACGATAACTTCTTTTTTGATCCCTCTGTCTTTGCCGACTTGTTCGATCACGCGGCTTAAATCAGACATATTCATTTTTCGATCACTCCTTCGTAGTAGTAAATTCTATTTCGAGGTGGGCTTTGGATATCAAGGCCAGCGGTACGTTCACCAGCTGTCCATCGATAAGGAGCCTCACCTTGACTCCGGATTCAGTCGCCAGTCCCTCCAGGCGGCCGATAAAGTTTTTCTGCTTCCGGTTCTTTTCCCAGTAAGCGTCGTTTTCGGTTTCCTCTTTTCGAGTGGCCGGAACGTGTGCAGCTTCACTTTTTTGCCGCTGAAGCGGTTGTAATCTTCCGCTTTTCGCAGTGGGCGTTCGACTCCCGGGCTGCTGACGTCGAGCGTGTAATTACCCGTAACCAGTTCGGTCGTTTCGAAGAGTTCGTCCACAGCTTTGGTCGCTTCAACGCAATCTTGCAAACCGATCCGGCGGCTCTCGTCTTCGTTATTCAGGAAATCGATATACAAGGTAAGCTTCCGGCCGCCAGCCACCGATTGCTCGAGAGCCACGACTTCGTAACCCAGCGGCGTTAGAATGTTTTCCACATTCCGCTGGAGTTCTTCTAGAGCCTGTTTTGAGTTTGGCTTTGGCGCTTCATCAATTGACGTCTTTTCAGTCGTGCTCATAGCCTCGCCCTGGATTGCATTCCTTATAAGTTCCACCTAAAAAAAAAGTGGGGTTGAAGCCCCACTCGTTTGTAAAGTCCGAGAGTTGCAGCTGTTCTAGCACGTCAATTATCGGATATGCAAGTGCGAACGCGGGGAGTGATTCCGGAGTTATTTTCGAGGTTTATAGCAGACTTTTAACCTGGTTAAATACGGCGTCGAACATGGGTTCAGTCAACTTTCCGGTGAAGGTGTTTTGCTGGCTGGGGTGGTACGAGGCCAGGAGCCAGCGGCCAGAGTCGAGGCTGACCGATTTGCCATGGCCGAATGCCGGGCGGCTGCCCGTGGCCTGGCCGTCGCGCTTGAGCACGTCCCAGACCGCGTCAAAGCCGATTTTTCCGAGCGCCAGATAAACCCGGGCGGTTTTCAACATGGCAAGCTCCCAGTCCAGGTAGCCCGCGCAGCGGCCGATTTCGGCAGGCGTAGGTTTGTTGCCGGGCGGGGCGCAGTGAGCCGTCGCGGTAACGAAGGCGTCCGCAAGTTTCAGGCCGTCACCGCGCTCCACTGACGTGGGTTGGTTGGCGAATCCGGCTTTGAAAAGCGCGCGGTACAGCCAGTCGCCCGAGCGGTCGCCCGTGAACATGCGGCCGGTGCGATTGGCGCCGTGGGCTGCCGGCGCCAAGCCGATCATCACCAGCCGGGCCGCGTGGTCGCCGAAGCCCGGAATGGGGCGGCCCCAGTAGGTGTCGCCGGCATAGGACTTGCGTTTCTCTACGGCGATCTTCAGGCAGTGCGCGCGCAGCCGCGGGCATTTTTCGCAGCTGGTGATGGCGATATCGTGCTGCTTCCACGTTTTCGAGGAATCCGTCACGGCCGAAAACCCATCGTGAATTTGACGGTTTTGTATTCGGGCGAGACGTCGCCGTTGGCAAGTCGAATGGTCAGCGGCGGTTCGACCCAGGACTGGGCGCGAAAGACGACAGGCAGGTCCGAGGCGAGTGCCGTGGCAAAGAGGGAGATGAGCGGCTCGTTGCCCTCGCGGAAAATAATATCGCGCCGGCTGATCGTCGTAAGACCGGCGGCGGCCACCGCGGCATTGGCGCGGTCGAGTTGCACAGAGGGAAACACGAACGCGAAAACGCCGCCGGGCGCGAGTCTGGGCGCTGCTGCCTTGGCGTAATCACCGATGTCGCCGCGGACTTCGAAGCGGCACGGAATGGTTTGCGGGTGCTCGCCCTCGGGGCCGGTTCCCAGCGGAAAGTAGGGTGGACTGCCCAGCACCAGATCAAACCGGCCTTCATTGGACAGCAGGGCCTCGTTGCGAAAATCGCCCTCGAGAATTCTGTAACGATGCTCGATGCCGTTGTAGCGGGCCGATTTTCGGGCGAGCTGCACGCTGATATCCTGCGCTTCGATTGTAACAAATGCCGCGCCTTGGAGGCGCCACGCGGCCATCATGCCCACGCTGCCGATGCCGCTGCCCAGGTCGAGCACCCGCGCGGCCGAGGGGCATTTGATCGTGCCGTACCAGGCGGTCAATAAATCATCGGTGGAGTAGCGATGCCCGCGCTCGTACTGAAAAATTCGCCACAGGCCAGAAATCGCGTCGAGAGTAACTCCCGGATCAGGTTTGATGAGGTCATCTGGAATTGGGGAAGCCGGCAGCGGCCCGGGCATGACCCAATCCTTGAAAATTCGTGTCGTGCGCATCGAGCAACGATGTACCGGAATCCTATTTAATGTCAATTCTGCCTGAGACATCGGACGGAAAGTTTGATGTCCCGATATCTTCGCTCGATGGCACCATTGCTACCATTGAAAATGTAGGCACGCCCCTGATTGCCCCCATCTGGATGATAGATTGATGAAGACCAAAAGAGTTTTTCTTCCATATCTGGAAATACCTTTTGATAATCCTTTTTGCCCTGCTCTGTGAGCAAACCGTTAGCGTCGAGATCAAAGTAGATCTTCAGCTTTTCGTAATCATTTTTCGTGGGAAGTTGACAATCAAGGCGGGCACATGTCCCGACGGCATCAGCGATGCTTTCAGATTGAGTAACGATGCCATCTTTTACGGTTCCCCCATTTCTATAACGCACATCTTGGCTTGAAAGCCTCAGCCGTTCACTCCAAAGCGTCCCATCCGGAGCTTTCACTGCATTTGCAAAAGGAAAACGGTCTCCACTTACATACTCGAAAAAGGCTCCCGTCGAAGTGCGATAACCACGTACCTCCCGTGCGACATTTCTTTGAACCCTGCTGATGAGCGAAATCAACTGAGGTGCTAAGATTTCGTTGGTTGAGTGCATGCAGGGTTCGGATGCTCTGACGTCTGTAGAAGAAACGCTCATCACCGTAAGCAGAGCCGCCGCCATTCCCGTCATTGTCGACACTTTCATAACCACCTCATTTCTTGACTTATATTGTCCGATATAATCAATTCAAGGCCGACATATATGTTTGTCTCGATTCAAACTGAGAGGCAGCTCGCTTCAGCTGCATTGAAACCCAATGAAAATCGGAACAGTTTCAATCGAAAGCGCTGATGGAATTTGGGCAGAGCCCCTCAGGGCGCCGGACGTAATTGCAAGACTGCTAATCCATTCGCGTGGTCCGATCGAGAATGTATTCGCGTCCACTGTGGTAGCTGGATTTAAATCCCCCTGCTCCTTGCCTCGCCGAACTGTCCCCAGGCTTGCGGAATCATCCAGGTCTTGATGTCCGTGAGCGGGGCATTCGCAAGCACGTCGAGGAAGGAAAGATGGGTTTTGAAACGTTCGATGCCTTGGGGATATTCGGGATGTTTCCAATGCTGCCAAAGGAGCCGAACGCCCGAGGCGCGAAACGCCGCGACATCGACGTATTTCGTGGAACCGAGCGCCGAGTAGTAGGTATCCGCTTCAAGACTCCTACAGATGGAAATCAGCCGTTCGGTTTTCACTCCCTGCTCGGGCAGCTCGCTACTGAGCAATATTTGCGGGTTCAGCTCAAGTGCCGAAAAGCAAAGCTCGACGCTGCTGAGCGTGGCGTCATACATGGTTTTGAATCGGGACGCATTTTCAAGCCAGGGGCGAATCAGTGGTTCGAGCTGGGATTTGAAGTAGGGCCGCCGGGCGTAAATCGCCTCTAGCGTGGCCCAGTGCCGCTTGCTCCAATTGTCGTCAGGGTTGAGCAGAAGATCTCGCAAGGGCTTGGTGCGATGGCCATGGCCCATTACGGGAAGACTCAGCCATTGAAAGTCGCTGTGCCCGCTTTGGTGGGGCAGAATGCGGGCCCGATGCTGGCGGCCCTGACGAATCCATTGCACGGAATCAAGGACAACAAACACGTCGGCCCGCGCTGCAAGTTCAAGGTACCCCAGCCATGGAAAATAGTTGGGTTGCTGGCACACGACAACCATGCTGTGATACTACCATTATATGCGAATTAAGGCCCATCCCAAGCTTTTGGCGACACATGACGAGATCAAGATGCTCGCGCAGGCCTTGCAAGGCCACGACATGATCGCGCTCGATACGGAATTTCTGCGCGAGAGCACCTTTTTTCCCATCGTGGCGCTGATTCAGATTTCCACCGACGATGAGTCGTGGCTGGTCGATCCTCTTGCCGTGAGCGGCGAAGACCTCAAGCCGCTGCTGGACGTATTCACCGACTCCAAGGTCATCAAAGTCCTGCATGCCGCGCAGGCCGACCAGGAATGCCTGTATACCAGCTACGGCGTCGTGGCCTCGCCAACCTTTGATACCGCGATGGCGGCGTCGCTTTGCGGTTATGGCGACAACATAGGATTGGCCAAGCTGCTCAAAGAGGGCATTGGCGTGACGCTGCAAAAGGGCCATGCCCGAACCGACTGGACCACTCGTCCGATACAGGAACAGCTGCTGCGCTACGCGCACCTGGACGTGCAGTATCTGCTGCCGTTGGCGCGCAAGCTGCTCGAGCAGCTCGACAAACAGGGCCGACGCTCGTGGGCCCTGGAGCTTTCGGCCAAACACGAAAACAAGGCCAACTACGAGCCCAATCCGGTGGGCCAGGCGCTGCGTCTGGCAAAAAGCGGCAAACTCGACAAGCGCGCTTTCGCCACGCTGGTGGAGCTGATCGCGTGGCGTGAAGAACGTGTGCGCCACATTGATGTTCCACGACGACGCGTGGCCGACGACGACGTGCTGGTGGCGCTGGCCAATGTGCGGCCCAAGGACATGAACCATCTGGGCGCGTTTCGGGGCCTGAATCGCGGCGAGCTCAAAACCAGCGGCGAGGCCATTCTGGCGGCGGTAAAACGCGCGGCCCAGATTCCCGACAGCGAGCTGCGTCCGGTGCCGATGCCCGACATTCCCGACGCGCGCGAAACCCGAGTGATCGAGCTGATCCAGTGTTTCGTGAAGCTGCTCTCGGACGAGCTGCAGATTTCCTCGCGGCATCTGATTACGCCTGACGATATTCTGCCGTTGCTGCGCAAGCGTTTCGCGACAGTGGACGAGGTCGTGGCGGCAGACGTCATGACCGAAGGCAGCGCCCGACTCATCGGCGGCGAGCTGCTGGCGATCATTCATGGCAAGCGCGGGCTATCCGTTAAGGATGGGTCGGTTAGAGTTACTGATTTGTAGAGTGAGGGCTTGGGTGGGGTTTTTTCGGTCTTTCGGTTTTTCCCCCTAAACCGCTCTAGCCAAAAAAAGCCCAAACGCGACCGCTCCGAGGCAAAGCACCACCGACACTAACACGTTCACGACAGCCAGCCCCAGCTGCCCCCCCTCAAACAGGCGCACCGTCTCGAGCGCAAACGAGGAAAAGGTCGTAAACCCACCCATGAACCCGACCATCAAAGCGACCCGAGTGGTCTCGGAGATCGCAGCCTTTTCGGCTCCGAGGACGTAAACCACGCCGATTAAAAAGCTTCCCAGGACGTTGATCAGGACAGTGGCAAAAGGGAAGCCCGGGCCCGCCAGGCGCGTGACTCCAAGGCTCATGAAATACCTGCCCAGTACCCCGAAGATGCCAGCCAGCGAGATCAGAACGGTTTGCATGCCTTGAAGTATAGCCCGCTTGCGGCAAATAATCGCCGGCAAATTTCGCTGTCTCGCGGCCATGCCCGTACCGTGGCTAAATAAAGGATATGGAAAACGCACTGACTCCCGCAAATATTCTCGACCTGACCTCCAAACAAACGCTGTTCGAGCTCGCGATCGAAGACGGCGAACTTATCGGGCACAGCGGCGCCAAGCTGATCGCCGATTTGAAGGAGCGTGCAATCGAGGCGGAGTACACGCACATGTATTTTCGCGATCCCATTCGCCCGGGCATTGTTTGGTTCACGGTGCTGGGCTCAGGAGCGTCTAAGCTTAGCTTGGACGCTTTGGGCAACGGCGAGCTGTCGCTGCCCACGCGTGGCAGGCTCGACGATTGCCGCCAGATGTGCGACGGGGTTTTTCCTGGTTTTTTGCGTTCGCTCGAAGGCATGGACGAAGAACGGATCATGGGCGGCATTCCGCCTCTGGCGCTGGGTGTGTCGGCTGTCGAGCTGTCTACTGCGCTGGAGTATATCGTCTTCGTTCATCCCGTAATGACGCGGGCGTGGGCCGCGCTTATTTTTACCTACGACCAGATGATGGGCCTGAAGCAAGGGGCTGAAAGCGCCCGCGAAGCCTGCGTTGGCAGCTGTCCGCACGCTCAGGTGGTGTCGTATCTTCTGGGTGAAAATACCGTCGAAGCCTGATATAGGTGAGGCATGCGCGCCTCGGCCAGCAATTTCAAAGTTATCCGTACCGGCAATCCGCTGCTGCTGGTTTTGCTCGTGCCTGTGTTGCTCGTGCTGGCTGTTTGTTTCGGGGTTTTTATGCTTGCCTCGTCCCTGCTTGGCGGGCGACGTCGCGTAGCGGTCGGCCGTGGCGCGACCGACAACCGGGTTACTGCCCAAAAAGAATCGGCTGCCGGCCAGCCTCAGACTCTCGAAGCCGAGTTTCACCACGTTCCGAATTAACGTTTGGCCTGCGAGATGATCTGGCGCAGCAGGTCGGTGAAGTTCACTTTCGCCTCGGCCGAAAACGCCGCGATTCCCAAGCCGAAGTAACGGCGCGTATTGCCGGTCATGGGATCGATGCCGTGTATAACCCGTTTGACCTGCGCGTTGACCTGGATCTGGCGCAGCCACGGGCCGCGGGGCTGGATTTGCAACCGGACGGTTTCGTTGGGCAGCAACGAGCCGGTGCGGTTGTCTTCGGTGACGACCTGCACGCCTGTTGGCGAAAGATTGTCGAGATCGCAGCTTACCGCGATGTCTTCCTTGTTATAAAAGAAGCGCACGATGGCGTGCGAGGGGAACACGGGCACGGCGGGATTGTAATGGATGCGCGGATACTTGCGCACGAAGTCGGGCAAAACTCCCTCGACCTCGATCGCGGCATCGAGTTTGATTTGGTCGTCGCCGGCGATCAGAAAATCAAAGCCCAGGCTGGTTCCGGCGCCGACACCACTTTGCTCACAGCTGATCAAGGCGATGCATTGGAAGTCCCACGGAGTGGAGCTGAGCACGTGAGCCATCACCTGCACGCGCTTTCCCAGATTTTCCATCGGATCAAACGCGCTCCATGCAAAGCCGGGCACGCCGCGCGAATTGATAAGGAACTCGCCAGCAGTATACTGGCGGCCTTCATAGGTAAACCCGATGCGCGCTTTTATGAACCGAGGTGAAAAGCTGTTGGTGGCCATTTTTTTCCCTTATGGTATGAATAGAGTACACAGAAATCCGGAGGATTCCATCATGGCTCAATCCAAAGTAACCGTCGAAACAACTCAAGAAATGGTCAAGGCGACCTACAGCCTGATTCGAAAAAATCTGGAAACGGTGAAGAAGCGATTGGGCCGCGAGCACCTGACTTTGGCCGAGAAGATATTGCTTGGCCATCTCGATGATGCCAGCGGGCAGGAGCTCAAGCCTGGCGCCAGCACCCTGCGCCTGCGGCCAGACCGCGTAACCATGCAGGACGCTACCGCGCAGATGGCCTTGCTGCAGTTCATGCAGTCA
The DNA here is from genome assembly GCA_016194725.1 of Deltaproteobacteria bacterium. GTDB lineage: Bacteria > Bdellovibrionota > UBA1018 > UBA1018 > UBA923 > JACQAX01. The sequence continues at coordinate 4,777 of JACQAW010000090.1, read as the reverse complement.
GGCCGCGATGCCGCAGCCGTGCCTTCGAGCGTGCATTGTGACCATTTGATACGTGCCTATAAAGGTGCGGCTTCGGACAACACCACGGCCAATACCGAAAACCGCGAGGTCTACGACTTTCTGCGCTCTGCCTGCAATAAATACGGCATCGGCTTCTGGGGTCCGGGCGCCGGCATCATTCATCAAGTCGTCATCGAACAGTACGGCTTTCCGGGCCAGATGCTCATTGGCACCGACAGCCACACGCCAAACGGCGGCGGGCTATGCATGATCGCCTGCGGTGTCGGCGGCGCTGATGCGGCCGAAGTCATGTCGGGTCTGCCCTGGGAAGTGAAGTATCCAAAGCTCATTGGCGTGAAGCTGACCGGAAAAATGGGCGGCTGGACCAGCCCCAAAGACGTGATTCTGAAAGTCTGCGAAATTCTCACCGTCAAAGGCGGAACGAATCACATCGTGGAATATTTCGGCCCGGGCTGCGAGAGCATCAGCTGCACCGGCAAGGCGACCATCACGAACATGGGTGCAGAGCATGGCGCGACCACGTCGCTGTTTCCCTATGACGTGCGCATGGGCAAGTTTCTCAAGGCTACCGGCCGCGGCGAGCTGGCGACTCTTGCGGACGCCAATATGGAGTTGCTCCAGGCCGATGCTGAAGTGGAAAAGAACCCTGAAAAATTCTACGACCGCGTCATCGAAATCGATCTTACGGCGCTTGAGCCCCACGTGGTGGGTCCGCATACGCCCGATCTGGCTCGTCCCGTCTCACGCATGGCTGACGATGCCAAAAAGAACAGCTATCCCTTCGATCTGAAGGCGGCCCTGATTGGCTCGTGCACGAACTCCTCGTACGAAGACATGGGGCGCGCGGCCGACGTGGCTAAACAGGCGCAGAAGGCCGGCGCCAAAGCGAGCATCTCGCTCATGGTTTCGCCCGGCAGCAACCAGATTTTCGAAACGATCAAACGCGATGGCCAGATGAAAGAGCTGGAAGCCATCGGCGCGCTGGTGCTTTCGAACGCGTGCGGGCCGTGCATTGGCCAGTGGAAACGCGACGACATCAAGACGGGCGACAAGAACTCGATCATCACTTCGTTCAACCGCAACTTTCCGGCGCGTAACGACGCCAATCCGGAAACGATGGCGTTCATTGCGAGTCCCGAAGTCGTCGTGGCCTATGCGCTGGCCGGGCGCCTGGACATCAATCCGCTCAAAGACGAGTTTACAACCAAAGACGGCAAAAAGATCCGGCTGCAGCCGCCTGAAGTGGCTGACGAGCTGCCACGCAAGGGTTTCGTGACGAGCCTGGACGGGTATCAGGTTCCGGCGGCCGATGGCAGCCAGGTGCAAATCGAAGTTTCGCCCAAGAGCGACCGCCTGCAGCTGCTCAAGCCTTTTACGCCCTGGGACGGAAAAGATTATCTCGAGCTGCCGTTGCTGCTCAAAGCCAAGGGCAAATGCACGACCGATCATATTTCGGCGGCAGGCCCGTGGCTGAAGTATCGCGGCCACCTGGATAATATTTCCAACAACATGTTCATTGGCGCTATCAACGCCTTCAGCGGCAAGGCGGGCGAGACCAACAACGTGCTCACCGGTGCCGCCAGCCAGGCCATTCCGGCCGTTGCCAGCGAGTACAAGGCCAAGGGCATGCGCTGGGTGGTGGTGGGCGATGAGAATTATGGCGAAGGCTCGAGCCGCGAGCACGCCGCGATGAGCCCGCGTTTTCTGGGAGCGGCGGCGATCATCACCAGATCGTTCGCGCGTATTCACGAAACGAACTTGAAGAAGCAGGGGCTGCTGCCGCTGAATTTTGTCGAGCCCAAGGACTACGATAAGATTCAGGAAGGCGACAAGATCTCGCTGCTGAGGCTTTCGTCGCTTGCGCCGGGCAGCCTGGTGGATTGCGTCGTGAAACACGTGAATGGGCAGGAAGACCGCTTTCAGCTCAAGCACACGATGACGGCCGAGCAGGTCTTGTGGTTCAAAGCGGGTTCAGCCCTGGCTGCCAACAAGAAGTAAATTGACTAGGATCGCGGGCATTCTGCTTATCGCGCTGGCGGCCGTGGGATGTTCGACGAAGGGGCCACTGCGCCCCGACCCGACCGCCGCGGAATGGGAGCGCGCGGTTGAGACCCCCGCTGAGGCTGATGTCGCGCGCAAAAAACCGGGGCCGCCCCCCAAGCTGATGTCGCCGGCTGACGGTGACGAGATTACGGCCCATAAGCTGGCCTATGATCAAGGCGTGATCGTGTTCAGCTGGAGCGAGTCAGCTCCGGATTCGGTCTATACCGTCGAAGTGGCCGCCGATGCCAACTTCACGCAGATCGTACTGCGTAAAACTGTGAGCCAGAATGCCTTGCCCTATCGCATGACCACAGGCGGACGTCTCTATTGGCGCGTGCGCACGGACGCCGGCATGCTGAGCAATGTGCATTGGTTCGCGGTGGACGCGAGATAGCCCGCGCCTCATCAGCCAGCGTTCTTATTCCGGTTCGCGCCAGAGCGGGGTCTTTTTGCACAAAGGCGCGCCCGGAGCGCAGACAATGGTCTGTTCCGAAAGGCGCCCTTCGAGATCACGAGTGCGAATTTTGAAAAGCCTGCCATCCTCCGCGAATTTATTGCTGCCCAGATACGCGTTGTGGCCGCTGAAAAGCCGCTTGTCGGATTTGTCGATTTTGAAAAGCAGCTCGGGCTGCGCCGCCTCTTCATTGGAGTAGGCCCAGCGGCTGTCGCTGCTGCGCACGACATGGAAATAAATCTGGCCCTCATCTTCAGCACACGCCAGGCCCAGAAAAAAATGCCGCCCGATGCCGGGCGCCTTTTTTTGAAAAGGCTGCAGCTGAAAATCGGCGCAGGTTTTGTGCGGAATCAACTCAGGTGGCGCGCTGGGCACGGTAAGCACCAGCACCGCGTGCCGGCGCTGGCTGCCCGCCCTGAACGTAAAACCGATGGTCGTAAGCGCGGCGTGCACGTCCAGCACCACCCGGCGCAGCCGCGGGTCGCCCCCAGACGTCCTTTCCAAGGTGATTAATGCGGCATCGTCGCTGGCCGTGTTAGCCAGCACCCAATCTTGCGGAATATGCCGGGTATGCAGGTAAACCCGCAGCGCCGGGCCGCCGAATGAGAGCGTAGGATCGGGGTCGTCAAAGACGGCTTTGCGACGTGGCGCCGGATTTTCGGTCCAGGTCCATTCGGCCCGCACGCTGCCGTCGTGATTGGTGTCGACCGTACCGTCGGCCGCGACCCAATGGGCAAGCACTGCCGGGGCCCGAGGCAGCGGTGCCTGGGCGGCGTGGAGGGCAAAGGTGGCAAGAAACGCAATGAGAGCCGGCACTTCTTCAATTTTGCGTGTTTGGTCCGCCAACCGCCAGACAATTTCCGGCAAGCTGGGCAAGTTTTTCACAAAACCTCATGTTCAGCGTGCTCGAAGCCGAAAAAGAACACAGGGGATTATCCTCATGGGGTTCATATGAACAGTCGGACGCTTGTGATTCTGGGGTTGGTTTTAGCGGGGCTCTGCCTGGTGCGCGTGCTTTCGGTGGCCGCGGCCTCGAGGGATCGAGTCGACGATGTCGAGGTTTACTCGAGCACCGAGCGGTCCAATGATGACTCTTCCCGCGATAGCCGCTCCGGCGACGGAAACGGTGACGAGAACGGTCCTGAACTTCGCCTCAGCCGGCCCGATGAAGCCGAAGGCCGCGTAGCCGACGACAAGGGCTACGACCTGGTGCCAGGCGTTGAAAGATTGCAGAATCGTGAAGTCGCCGAAAACACGCTAATCGTACCCACGCGGCAGGGCCGCAAAATTGCCAGCGAGCCGGCCACCTCTCCGGCTGAGCAAAGCCCGATTGAAGTCCGTCCCGAAGCGGTTGCGTCGGCGGTCAGCCCGCAGCCCACGCGCGCTGCTTTGAGCGCGGCCCCGTTGGCTTCAGAGGTCATGGAACCCAAACCGTTCACCAACGCCGATGCCAACCAGCGTGCCTCGGAGACTCGCAGCGAAACCATTCTGGCCTCTAATAAACGGCTCGGACGTCCGGCCTTCGGAATCCATTCCGAACCGGAACCCGAAACAAAAGTAGATCCACCGGTCCCGGCCAGCGCGATGAGCTCGCGTGCCGGCGTGCAGGAAGTCAGCCTGATCGTCAGTGACTACGGATACTTTCCGAACAGAATTTTCGTCACCCAGAACGTGCCGGTTAAAATTTATCTGACCACGCCGTCGAAGATCACGATGTGCTTCATGCTCGATACCTGGGGCCTGCGCAAAGGCATTCTGCCCGGCAAGGTGGAAGAGATCAGCTTCGTGCCCGAAGCACCGGGCAACTACCGCTTTTACTGTCCCGTGAAGTCGATTGAAGGAACTTTGACCGTGCGTGAAGCGCCGGTTGCCGAGCAGTCGGGGCGGGGAGTGGCCAGCGCGCCGCCACCACCACCGGATGCAGGCAGGAACAACGAACCCAAGAGAGCAGCCGAGCTGCGGTCTCTGATTGAAGACTGAGGTACCACTGCAAAATGAGTAGTGTATTTGAAGATTCAGTTGAAAGCTTTCTAGCGCCCGTAAAAAAGTATCTCGATGACGAGTCGGTCAGCGAAGTGCTGGTCAACGGCCCGAAGGAGATCTTCGTCGAGCGCCGCGGTCTGCTCGAGCGCGTCGACGCCGAATTTCACGACGAGCAGTCGTTGCAGGCCTGCGTGCGCAATATCGCGCAGTTCGTCGGCCGCAAAATCGACGATGAAAACCCACGCCTCGACGCGCGCCTGCCCAACGGCTCACGCG